>JAJRTM010000099.1 GCA_024278285.1 Planctomycetota bacterium | reverse complement strand
TACCCGGTTCGAGTCTTCGTGGTGAAAAAGCAAAAACAGGTAACCAAGGCGTCGATATTTAACCCGTATGCCTCATTGATGTTATGTCCTCGCCTTGAAATAATTTGCGTAAGCGTCGTAAACTTTTAACGTTAGTAGCACAGAGCACACAGAGAAAAAAGAAAAATATTCTAACCATTGAAATAAATAAAAAAATCACTACCTGGATATTTGGTGTTAGGTTTTCCCAGAATCTTTCAATATATTCCTCTGAGTTCTCTGTGCCCTCTGTGGCTAAAAAAAAACCTGCCATTTTTGCACAGAACTACGAAAATAGTATTGGCTAAGGGGTAGTCCTGAAATAACTTCCCTATTTCATTGAGTTCATTTTGTAGGGTGCATCGTGACGCACATTTTTCAGCACGCAACAACCTGGTGCGTCACGACGCACCCTACGATAAACCGGGAACTTATTTCGGGACTACTTCTAAGTACAAAGCGATTCAAATATCACTTGGCGGGACCACGTCGCCCATTTTTTCAAATAAGGTTTCCAAGTCGGGCTTGAAGACATCTCCCATGAGAATATCTATCATTTGATTTCTGCATTCCGGATATTTTTTGAAGAACGAACCGAAGCTGAAATCGGGAGCGTAAAATCCGTAAATCAATCTTTTGAAATAGGTCAGCCCGGTGACAAAGACGTCGTTCCATTTGCCAAGTTGTTTTGCAGAGAGGTCGTTTTTCTCGAATCCTTCAATAATCGCATCGGCTGCAAACTCTCCTGAAGCAAACGCAAGCAAAATCCCTGAAGAATAAACCGGATCAATAAACCCGAACGCATCTCCAATTAACACCCAGCCTGGACCTGCGGTCTGTTTCGCCCGGTACGTGAAATCTTTCGTCACTTTGAATTCAGTAACCTGCTTCGAATTTTCAATCCGACGTTTCATCTCCGGACACTTCGCCAGTTCCCGTTCGAAGATCTGCTCTGGTGTGGAACCATCGCCGGGGAACATATATTTCATGCTGCCGGTGCAACCAACGCTGACGGTATCGTCAGAAAGGGGAATGTACCAGAACCACGATTTCTTTCCTTTGGTCTGCATGATAATCGTGGCGCCTTCATCCTTACCTTCATCGCGAATCGCGCCTTCAAAGTAAGACCAGACCGTTCCTTTTTGAAGCAGTGGATCAGATTCCCTCATCTTCAGGCGATTGGCCAGAAAAGCGCTCTGCCCGGTTGCATCGACCAGCACTTCGCAGGCGATCTCTCGAACTTCCTCTTCTCCGGCCTGTCCATTTTTTAATTTCACCTTGGCGCCAATGGCTCGGTCTTTATCAAAAAGCACATCGATCACATGAGCCCCCGTGCGAACAACGGCTCCTTTTTGAACCCCGTTTTCAGCGAGCATCAAATCGAACCCTGCTCGTTCCACCTGCCAGGTTTGTGAAGATTCATGCGGAATATATTCATCGAAATAGAACGGCTGAGTGAGCTTTCCCATTTCAGTCACAAATTGCACGCTGTACTTTTTCGGGAATGCAGACTGCTTCATTTTTTCGAGTAGCCCGAGCCGTTTTAATGTCGGGTACGTTTTCGGAAGCAGCGATTCCCCCACATGAAAGCGAGGCATTAACTCGCGTTCGAGTACCAAGACAGATTTTCCAGCCTCTGCCAGTAACGTTGCACACGTTACCCCGGCTGGCCCTGCACCAAGAACGATCACATCGTAACTCTGACCAACCGGAGTCTTCTGAAACGGGCAGGATTCACTTGGTTTGGTAGTAATCATAAATCACCATTGATGATAGGAGGGGAGAAATTGTTCTGGTGGGTATTGCTATTGATTATTTCTGATTGAAGGATAGTCCATTCCCAAGTCACTATTTTTACACGATTTTATCCACAATTCCAATGATTGACTTAATGAACTGACTCTATCAGGGAAGTCATGGCTGAGATCTTTGGTTTCTGCGGGATCTTCCAGTAAGTCGTACAGTTCCCAACTATTTCCCGCATCGGCTGAATACAATTTATATTGTTGATTCATCCAGACTTGCTGTTTTGCTGATTGAAATCCGATCGGTTTTGCTCTCTTTTGAAGTTTACCTTCGATCACGGGCATCAGTGAAACACCATCTAACGGTCGACTGGAAGGATAATCAATTTGCAAGGCGTCCAAAATTGTTGGTAGATAATCACTGGTGACAGCCGGGAAATCAGTTGTTGCCTGAGAATCAATTCGACTCGGCCATTCAAGAAGCCCCGGAACCCGAATTCCCCCTTCATACAAGGATCGTTTTCGGCCTTTCAACAAAGAGGCTGATCCGGGAGCAGATTTCGCTTTTCCTTCCGGACCGTTATCGGAACAAAACCAGAACATCGTCGAATCTGCAACATTCCATGAACGTAGTTGTTTTCGCAATCGTCCAACCTGCTCATCAATCGCGGTGACAGAACCGTAATAGTTTCTTTCGTACTGCGAATAATTTGAATATGGGGCAACATGTTTTGCCCCTGCAACAACCGGTAAGTGAGGAGCATGAAACCAGATCACTGCAAAAAATGGCTCTTTGTTTTCCACCGCTGCATTCATAAAGGGAATCGCTCGATCCATGATCACGCGAGAATCGTCACCTTCCAGATTTCCGGAGACGATTTTCCCTTTTTCATTCCAGTAGAAAGTGCCGTAAGGAAAACCCTTGGAGCGATCTTTCAGAAAGTCCCACGATTTCCCGTTCGCTTTTTTCGGCTTGAGCATAGGATCGTAAGTGGGGACTTTCGATTCGGTAACAAAGCAGGCGTCATAACCGTGCTGCTGAGGGGGCGAAAAGTGCATGCGTCCGGTCTTTGTTGGTCCGCCTCGGTTAGCATCTTTTATTTTTGTGGTTAATGTCCCCAGATGCCATTTCCCGAAATGTCCTGTTCGATAGCCATGCTGTTTGAGAATTTCGGGCAGCGTAATTTCTTCCTGCGGAAGATGGCCGGTATTCGCAAAATAAATTCCATATCGAAACGGATGCCTGCCCGTCAGGCAGGAGCCGCGTGTCGGACTGCAAACTGGTGCCGCTGCATAGAAACGATTAAATTTCAATCCATTCTTGGCCATCAAATTCAAATGAGGAGTGACAATTGGCGACTGAGGATTGTAGCACTGTAAATCTCCCCATCCCAAATCGTCACACATCATCAAAATAATGTTCGGACGAGACGGTGATTCTTCAGAGTAAATCCGATGTTCCGATAGGAATAAAAACAACACAACGGCAGCGATTCCCCATCGGAAAGACGGTTTCTGCCAGAAGGTAGACTCCAGATTGATATTTAAGTTTTTCATTATGTACCATGACAATCTTATTACCTTGAAATGTCAACCTTGCTTCAATGCGAGAGACTTCCATTCAATCATTATATGTAACTGGGTGCAGAACGCTATTTGTTTTTTTGTTGGATTTATGGGCTGTGGGATTGGTAGTTGCGGAGGGATTTGCCGGGGCGGGTGGTGAGGTGGTTGTGCAGGCGGGCATCATCTGAGAGTAGTGCCGCCCGGATTTGCAGGATC
>JAJRTM010000098.1 GCA_024278285.1 Planctomycetota bacterium | reverse complement strand
TGTTTCAGCCATTATCATGCATGAAGAACCATTATTATTGACGCAGTGAATAAAAAGAGCAATCGTGAAGAAAACATTTCAATAAGCCCCGTCCCGAGATAATATGCTCAACAAACCACGCATTGCGATTTTAATGGAATTTCCAAGTTTGCTCGGGGGAGAGCGTTCGTTGTTAGCTGTTATCGGTCAGTTAAAACAACAATATGAATTATTTCTCTTTGCTCCGAGAACAGGCCCGCTTGCTGATCAAATCAAATCTTCTGGACAGAATCATATTTCGTTTAATATTCGAGATGAACAGGGGATTCGCAAATCTGATGAAGTCTTGCTTGGTGAATTACTCCCTTTGCTTTCAAAGGTTGATTGCCAGATCGTGCATGGTAATTCTGTTTCGATGGCACGTTTTCTTGGTCGCCATCGGGAGCGATTTCCTCAAACAGTTACTGCACATCTGCGGGACATCATGAAATTGTCTGCACGAGCGATTCAGGATATTTCCCGTTTGGATCGTTTGATCGCAGTCTCGAAAGCGACGGCTCACTCTTATCAAACCCAAGGAGTTGAATTTGATAAGATGCAAGTCATTCATAATGGGATTGATGTCCATTCATTTTTGCGAGGGGTGCCTTTGAATCTGCATCGCGAACTGAACCTGCCCGGCTCTGTTCGTTTTGCGGCAACGATTGGTCAAATCGGATTGCGTAAAGGACACGATATTCTGATCGAAGCTATTCCGCAAATCGCAAACTCTCACCCAGATTGGCACTATCTGATTGTGGGCGAACGGCACTCGACGAAAGCAGAAAGTATAGCCCATGTCGAAAAGATGTTGGAGTCGTTGAAAGAAAGCGGAAACGAAGATCGTGTTCATTGGCTCGGTTATCGCACAGATGTCGCAAATATTCTGGAGCAAGCCGAACTACTTATTCATCCAGCCCGGCAGGAACCTTTCGGCAGAGTTTTGTTGGAAGCGGCGGCGATGGGAAAAGCGATTATCGCAACCGATGTGGGAGGAACCGGCGAAATGTTGGTACATCGAGAATCAGCCTGGTTCGTCCCTGCAAACGATGCACAGTCGTTATCTGATGCGTGTAATAAACTGATGTCTGATTCTGAATTGCGAGAAAGCCTTGGGAGAAATGCAAGGCAACGAATCTCAAAACAGTTCACCATCGAAAAATCTGCTCACGAACTCGCTTTGCTCTGGCAGCATTTTCTATAGCCGGGAGAATTGCTTTCAATGCCCTTTTTCTACAGAATAGAATGAGATTTATCATTGATTGTTTTGCCCGATGTTAAACGAGTTTTCAACAAATTCATATTTTCATAGACGATGGGAATAAAAATATGCTTCGACTGCTTCCTTTACTTTGTCTTATTTTTCTCGTTTCGTGTAATAACACTCCTTCTGGTTCCGGTAAGAATGGAAATTCAGGTGGGGAAAAGAAATATCGATTGGCTGTGATTCCGAAAGGAACAACGCATGAATTCTGGAAGTCGGTTCATGCGGGGGCGGAAAAGGCGGCGAAGGAAGCGGGGAATGTGACGATCATCTGGAAAGGTCCGCTGCTGGAAAATGATCGCGATGGGCAGATTAGTGTTGTTGAAGATTTTATCGTCAAGCAGGTGGATGGCATCATTTTGGCACCGCTCGATTCGCAGGCTTTGATTGATCCGGTTCTGCACGCTGTCGAAGACGGAATTCCGGTTGTCATTTTCGACAGTGCGTTGGGGGATGAAAAACCGCTGGTCAGTTATGTCGCGACCGATAACCGTCATGGTGGTCAAATTGCGGCTCAGGCAATGGCCAAGGCGATTGGCGGGCAAGGGAATGTTATTCTACTCAGGTACAACCCCGGCAGTGAAAGTACCGAACAGCGTGAAGAAGGATTTCTGGAGACATTGAAAAATGAGTTTCCCAAAATAAAAGTAATTTCCTCGGAGCATTATGCGGGAACAACGCCAGAGTCTTCGTTAGAGAAAGCGACCGAAGTTCTTGATAAGTATCGAAATAAAGTGAACGGCATTTTTGCAGTTTGTGAACCGAACGCCAATGGAACTTTGGCTGCACTGCGAGAACTCGATTTAACCGGGAAAGTCAAATTCATTGCTTTTGATCCGAATGAATCGTTGATCGATGGATTGAAAAAAAATCATGTGCAGGGAATAGTTCTCCAGGATCCGGTCATGATGGGATACGAAGCGGTGAAGGCACTGGTGGCTCATTTGAATGGAGAGCCGGTTGAAAAGAGACTCAAAACCGGCGAATATGTTGCGACTCCCGAGAATATGAAAGAGGAAAAAATCCACGAGTTGCTGCATCCTATTCAGGTCGATTAACTCTTCTGATCACACCGTCTTATTCCTTGTTATTGAACCTGAGCCTGGAAAGTTTTTGCCTTGATGGAACAAACAAGCAACTCTCCCGTGGCGATTATCACCGGGGCCGCTGGTGGGATCGGGTATGAAACTGCGATGCTGCTTTCATCGGATGGATACCGCGTTGTCACCTGCGATTTGAAACCACCTTCCGAGCCGTTTCCAGTCAATTCCGGTTGGGAACACCACCTCATTGCAGATGTGCGAAACGTGGATGATCTCTCAAAAGTTGTAGAAACGGCTTCTCAACTCGGGACGATACGAGCATTGGTGAATAACGCCGGGGTTGGGTTGATCAAACAGGTGGAAGACGTTTCGGAAGAAGAATGGGATCGCGTGCTGGATATCAATTTCAAGTCGGCTTTCTTTGCAACAAAACTCGTGTTGCCTTACATGAAAAAAGCAGGTGGCGGCTCGATTGTGAATGTTTCGAGTAATGCCGGGATGATGCCCAGAGCACACGACCCGGTTTATTCGATCAGTAAAATGGCACTGGTAGGCATGACACGCAGTCTGGCACTTTGCCTTTCCGGCGATAACGTTCGCGTTAATTCTGTCTGCCCCGGTCCGGTCAGCAATACCGGCATGGTCGATGACGAACTGGATCGCTGCGAAGATAAACAGGCAGCGATTAAAAGAGTCATCGATGCCTGCCCGCTTGGTGCAGTTCAGGGAAGAATGATCACAACA
>JAJRTM010000097.1 GCA_024278285.1 Planctomycetota bacterium | reverse complement strand
GGGAACAACAATGACGTGCGCAAATTGTCATACTCATAAGTTCGATCCGATTTCACAAAAAGAATTCTTCCAGATTTTTGCCATTCTCAATAATACAGAAGATGCCGACAGACGCGATGAAAGCCCGTTCCTGCAATACTTTACGATGGAACAAAAACAGCAGAAAAAAGATTGGCAGCAACAACTCGTAAAACTCAAAACAAAACTGAAAACCCCAACGCCGCAGTTGCTTGCCTCACAAATAAACTGGGAGGCAAGAATCAATACCCCATTGAAGTGGACAGGCACGACACCTCAACAGGCGACATCTTCGCAAAAATCGACTCTTCAAATTCGTGATGACAAGTCCGTTTTCGTCAAACAGACGAGCGAAAAAGAAAACTACGAAATCCGTCTTTTGCCTGCTTCTTCAGAAAAGAAATCAACTGCGAAGAAATCAACGACCAAATGGACGGCTATTCAATTAGAAACCTTGCCCGATGAAACACTGCCCGGCAAAGGAGCAGGGCTTGGGGGAGGCAACTTTATTGTGACTCGAGTTTCTGCCAACATCGAATCGATCGGAAATCGCTCGCCGAAAGTACGGTATGTTCGTATCGAAATTCCAGGCAAGCAGAAAATTCTTTCTCTGGCGGAAGTGCAGGTCTTTTCCGGCGGGAACAATGTTGCCCTGCAAGGTGTCGCGATACAAAGCAGCACCACTTCTGCTGGTCCTGCCAAGCTGGCGATTGATGGCAATACCGATGGCGATTACTTTACAGCGAAATCGACATCACACACCGCAACAACCGATAACCCGTGGTGGGAAGTGAATCTGAATTCAACACAATCGGTTGATCGCATTGTCATCTGGAACCGAACCGATAACAATTTACAAAGCAGACTAAGCAACTTTCGCGTCAAAGCGATTGGCGAAGATAAAAAGGTGATCTGGGAGACGACCATCAAAGAATCTCCCCATCCGAGCAAGGCATTATCTCTCAGTATTTCTCGCCCTGTCGAATTGGTCAAAGCATTTGCAGACTACCAACAATCGGGGTTCGAAGCTGCGTTTGTGCTGGATAAAAAAGAACCGAACAAGCGAGGCTGGGCTGTCTCCGGTCAGATAGATCAGCCTCATACGCTGACACTGATTCCAAAGAAACCGTTTACGCTTCAAGCAGGCGAGCAGTTAGTCGTCAGAATCGAACAACAGTCGGGGCATGGAAATCATAATCTGGGACATTTTCAGTTCTCATTGACAGACAACCCGATCATCTCTGAAGTTGCAAAGGTTAAGCCAGAGATACTGAGAATTGCGAAGCTCTCTGCCGATAAACGCTCACCAGAAAATCACCAGAAATTATTGGAATACTATGTCGCAAAAATTGCCCCTGAATTAAACGAAACGCGAAAACAAATCGCAAGCCTTGAACAATCGATAAAAAATCAAAAGCCTTACACAACGGTCCCTGTGCTAAAACAACTTCCCGTCGATAAGTATCGCAAATCGTTCGTACAAATTCGTGGCAATTATAAGTCTTTAGGAGAAGCAGTGCAGCCCGGCTTACTCTCTGCATTTCATGCTCCCCCAAAAAAGAAAGGGCTTCCTGACCGTCTCGATTTAGCGAAGTGGCTTATCGATAAAAATAACCCGTTGACTCCCCGTGTGATTGCGAATCGATTCTGGGAAGAACTTTTTGGAATCGGACTTGTTTTAACCAGTGAAGAATTCGGATCACAAGGCGAACTTCCTTCGCATCCGAAATTGATCAACTGGCTCGCTGCCGAATTGCTTCGGCTTCAATGGGACCAGAAAGCATTCATCAAAACTATCGTCATGTCTGCCACGTACCGACAAGATTCTAAAATCACAGACAAAAAACTGGAACGCGATCCGAAAAATCGATTGCTTTCACGTGGTGCCAGATTCCGCCTTTCTGCAGAGATGGTGCGGGACCAGGCGCTCTGCGTGAGTGGATTACTAAGCCATAAAATGTACGGTCCGCCCGTTAAACCTGCTCAACCTTCGTTGGGACTTAGTGCTGCCTTTGGTGGGAAAATTGACTGGCAGACAAGCAAAGGAGAAGATCGTTATCGCCGTGGTTTATACACGACTTGGCGACGCTCCAGCCCGTACCCCTCGATGGCTGCCTTTGATGCTCCAAACCGCGAAACCTGTACTCTGAAACGAGAACGAACCAACACGCCACTTCAAGCATTTGTCACACTTAACGATCCGGTTTACGTCGAAGCGGCTCAGGCGATGGGACGCCGCATGGCTGCCCATTCGGGTAATTTGAACGAACAAATCAAATTCGGTTTCCAACTTTGTACCGCACGCCAACCACAGGAAAAAGAATTGCAACGACTGGTTCAACTATTCAATTCAACGACTCAGAAATATCAAAAGGATACAAAAGCGGCGACAGAACTGGCGACCAACCCAATCGGCCCACTACCCCAAGATGCCAACCCCGCAGAATTTGCAGCCTGGACTCTCGTGGGAAATGTCCTGCTGAATCTTGATGAATTTTTAATGAGACCGTAAGAAGGGAACCTCTATTCATTCAAAAAGGAGCTGTAGGGTCTGCTGTGCAGACCGTTAGTCGGTATCAGAAGTTTCAATATCGGTCCGCACAGCAGCCCCTACAAATTCGAAATATTTATTTAAAATATAGTGTCAGGCTGGAAAGCCTAACCTACGATAAGAGAGAGACTCAACAATGGACAATCTCAAACAATATCTACAAGCAACAACGCGCAGGCACTTTCTGCAAAATACAGGAATTGGTTTAGGGAGTATTGCACTCAGTTCAATGCTTGCCGATCAGACCTCGGCTGCTTCACGAGCGGTAGCCAATCCACTTGCCGCGAAAGATCCTCATTTTACCCCGAAGGCAAAACGAGTCATCTATCTGCACATGACCGGATCGCCACCGAATCTGGATCTGTTCGATTACAAGCCAGAACTGGTCAAAAGGGACGACGAAGATTGCCCCGATGATTTCCTCAAAGGTAAAGAGTTCGCCTTCACGACCGGCGTTCCCAAACTGCTCGGAACGCCGCAGAAGTTTACTCAAGCGGGGGAAAGCGGAACCTGGATGTCGGCTGCCATTCCTCATTTGCACGAAGTTGCAGATGACATGTGCATGATCCAT
>JAJRTM010000096.1 GCA_024278285.1 Planctomycetota bacterium | reverse complement strand
TTGGGATAGCGGAGCGTATCCCAACACAAAGCGTTTGCCAAGAAGGAATGTCAGCATCAGACAGAAATCGCCTCCATCGTTGTGAGGGAACTTCAAAACTCCCACAAAAGTTGGGATACGCATTCGCTATCCCAACCTACGGCAATACATTTCACCCACGCTACGTCACTGACGCATGATTATTCTCCTTGAAGTTGTTCTGTTTTTTGGATCAAAACAACGGTAATAGTAAAATTACCACAATCTTCAAGGAGGTTTTTTCTGTTTGTCTCCTTTTCTGGCAGAGTCAAGCAAATTTATTCACAGACACTAACTATTGCATTACCACAGTTCAAAAGAGAATGCTTGTATTTTAATGCCTTGCTGCTAATTCAATGTCGGATGAACAATTTTTCCTGCGGATTGTTCTTCGGTATTTTCGTAGGAGCCGTAAAATTCTGAATTGCAGTCGAGCCAGAGAGTGAGTCGATGAAAATCTTCTTCGGGCAGATTGACTCCGTGATGAGTTTTGTCCAGATATTTGAGTAATTCGGAAGCGTGTGCTCCAAATTTTCCGGGAGTTGTTCTGCTGCCGCCGTGGACGCCTGAAGCAATCGAACCATTGAAGACATGAAAATAGAACCCGTACTTTTCCGCCAGATTGCTGTACGACCGGGTCCAGCCATGCTTCCCTTCGATGGTGCCGGTTAAGTCGAGTGCTTTTTTTTTCGTATGGCAACTGACGCAATGACGATCAAGCACCGGTTGCACCAGACGGACATAATTGAACGGGTTTGAACCATCAACATCGCTCTGGATTTTTGAAGGTTCCCTCTTGAATGCAAGCGGGACTTTCTGGGTGGCATAGGGGGTGTTCTGTTTTTTCTCGTGACATCCATGACAACTCAATTGTTCTCCGGGGTGGAGATAGGTTGCACTGCGCATCGAATGAACAGCCATGCCCCGCTCGTCTAATGTCTGGAAGTAAATCGCTTTTCCGACCGGTGCTTCGAAATAAACACTTCCATCTTCTTCAACCGGGACTGTTCCTAAAACAAGCCGGGCGTTTGTCTGCCGGGCAGCACCAATTCTGGGAACATTGGGCGGGGCTGTCGTTTTCGGTAGAACCTGGATGATTCGCATCGACTTGATTTTCGTATTTTCAGGCCAGGGAAGATCCGCATCGTAAACGTTCGTTACTGAAACAGTTGCCGGTTTCTGTTTTTCGCCTTTTGTTTTCGATCTGGCAGCCTGAATGGTCTGCTCGGGGATCACAGGAGGTTTCACGCGAGCCTGTAGCGGGATGGGACTGAGGGAGGAAATGGTAGAGTCACGATAAAGTAACTCTTTATTACCGAAGCTGTCGATCAGATAAATTCCATGATTCTTCGCTTTGCTGTCGTAGGTACAAATAAAATCGTCCTCACTCAAAGGCCAGGCCGTTCCATAAACTTCTCTTTGACGGATCAGTTTCTTGCCCCCTTCAGCTTCCGGAAATGGAACTTCGGGAGTAAGGCGTGTCAGTTGAGATTTTGCGTTATCATCAGTGATATTCGGGTCGATCAAAATCAGAGACCCGAAAGCATGACCATGATGAGGGGCAGCCGTGGCGACGAATTTGTGGGAATTCGGAATCGCGCGGATACTCAATTCCATCCAGGGTCGTTCTTCCCGCACAACGGGGTAGTTTCCATGAAAAGAACGGGGATCACGACCATCGGGGTAACAGGTCCAGGGATGATGTGCGATATCGGAATCGCGATCAATATAATCCCAGCGGGTGTAAACGAGCTTACCATCATTGGTAACGCTGGGATGCCATTCGTGAGTTTCGTGATAACTCAGACAAATGATATCGCTGCCGTCGGGTTCCATCGAAAACATGGTATAAACGGGGCAGTGCCGCCCGCATCGCAAAAAACCACCCCGCCGCTCAGAGATAAAAACAACCCGACCGCCCGGCAAAAAGCAGGGATCAAAATCGTTCCATTCCCCATCTGTCAATTGTACCAGTTGGCTGCCATCGCTGTTGCATTTGAAAATGTGATAACTGTACTCCGGCTCCCATTCGTAAACTTCTTTCCCCAGAAATTTTTCCCACCCTTGTGCCTCGCTGTAAGCAAACAGAATGGTCTTTCCGTCGAAGGAGACATCGGGAGAAAGAAACGTGCCGCCATGAAGTTTTTTCCCCTTCAAGCGACCATTCTCGACAACCGAATTTTGCAGCAGATTTTTTAATGTCGGATTTTCCCCGAAAGGATTTTCCAGAACATACAACCCTCCCCCCGGCTTGGCATTGCATCCATAATACTGGTCACACATATGATGCACGCCTTCTGGTGCATGACGTTTAATGAACAGCAGCTTTTCAATATCCACAAGAGAATTACAAAAAGCGATTTCACGGGCCAGACGGCAAGCTTGCAGGTAAAGATCGCGAGGCTGTTGTTTCGTCACAAAATCTTTCTCTTCGATTCCAATAAGCTTTTGCTCAAGAGCCTTCAGATCGCTTAACAGGGGATCAAGCCGTTTCGCATCTGCTTTATCCTGAATCCGGGCACAAAGTTTTTTTGCACGATCAATAACTGTCTGGATCTCTTCGCGAGAAATGGGAGTCGTCGCGTCCCTACGCTGAAGCCAGTCTTTTTCAATTTCCTGCTCAAGCAGGTTGCCAGCATCAACAGCCGTCACCGTACTTTTCTCTGCTGAGTGAATTGGCGACACGTTCCCCAAGAGAGCAACGGATAGAAACGGAAAAATTAACCAGCAGACATTACGCAAAGACTTACGACTTCGGGGCAGGTTCATGACGTCACCTTATCTGGGCAAGGTAAGCAGGAGGAAAATAAGGACATCGATGTCCTTATTTTATATTATTGCGAAAAGCTCAATAGAAATTCAAGTGCAATACTCTGCGAGTGTGCAAATATTCTGCATGACGATGATTCGATGGTAATAGCACGAAACCCGTTTTGAACCTTTTGACTTTGAAGTTCCCCAAAGTTTGTGGGCGCTGGAAGGAATTAAAAAGGAATTAAAGGTGTCAGGAACGAATGCAGGAATTAAAGGTGTCAGGAACCGTTTTTTTGCTGAATTCCAATAACGATGTCGCCTGGCGCGTAAAAAAGCGACCTGTCGAGTTGTGAAACTCGGCAGGTCGCCGGTATATGCAAGGTTGGTGATTGAGTACAACTTTATTTTGGCAAACATCAAGATGAATGCCAGCTTTCGTTATGAGTCATTAGATAAC
>JAJRTM010000095.1 GCA_024278285.1 Planctomycetota bacterium | reverse complement strand
GCCCGCTTTTCCAACTACATGAAAAACGGTGGCGAGCGACAAAAGGTAATGACCGAGCGTTTCATCAATGAAAAAAGTTTAGCAACAACGGCTGCCTTACAGGAAATCTCACAGGAGTTGGAAATTCCTTTGGCAGCGCTGGCAACCGCGTGGAGCAAACAACACGACTTCGTCGCTTCAACAATTATCGGTGTCAACACGGTTGTTCAACTCGAAGAAATTCTCCCCGCCATCGAATTGATTCTCGCAGATAAAATCATGAGCCGGATTGATGAGATTACCAAGCGATATCCCTATCCACTTGGGTAACAGGCAAACTGGCCCACTTCAAACCAAGGCTGTAAAAAAACAGGCGAAGGAAATTTCCTACGCCTGTTTTTATTGGTGGTGGTTAATAGTTACATAGTATCAAAGATTACTTAGGTGCAGCCTCCTTTTTCGGCAGAACTTTGGGAGACTCAATCTTTGCTTTTACGGGAGCTTTGGCAACCGCTTTTGCAGGTGTTTTTCCTGCTGCAGAGGCGTGCTTTTTTCCTTTACTTTTTTCGAGGAATTTTGGACTCCATTTATGTTCCTTGCGGGACAGAATTTCGTCGATCACTTTTTCGACCGCATCTGCTTCTTTTGTTTTTCCTTCTTCCCGGGCTTCTTCGACGATCTCGCGTGCTTCTGGAATCAGTTCCATGTAGAAACGTTCGGAGACTTCGTACATACCGTGCCAGTGAGCGTAATCGGGAGCCATCATCGATGCCCCGTGCCTTGCCCGGCGTCCTTCATGATGCCAGAGGTAGAACCAGGTGTATTCGATTTTTTCGTCGAATGGGATTTTCGTAATCAATCCCTGCTTCTTCAGTTCTCCCATGATTGCTTTACCCGGTTTGGCAAACTTCTCGTTAAACAGGACAACAAAATCATCGTACTGACTGTAGAAGTTATTGATGTAAGCGGGCGTATGGCAATGGGCACAGACATCTTTCATCTTAGCTCTTTTTTCCATCGCGGTTGAATAAACCAGTTTTTCCCGTTCTTTAGGATCAGTTGTTTTAACAACCTTCCCATCTTTGGTGGTATCCATTGCCAGGCTGACTGGTGGACGGTTTGTCCAGGAAAGTCGGGTTCCGGGATCGTGCGTTACCACTCCACCATTTCGGCTGTTGCCAGACATGTGGCAAGTCGCACAAGTTGGTGCCTGGGTGTAATCTTTGCCGAGAACCCAGTCTTTAGCATCCAGATTCAAATGTTCTTTCAGGTCGCGATAAGCAACGCCGTGTTTGGATTCTTCAAAGATTTCTTTTTGTGGATGGTCCGGCCCCATGTGACATTTGCCACAGTTTTCCGGCTGACGGGCTCGTCTTGGCGAGAAATCGTGTCGAGAGTGGCAAGCCGAGCAGGAGCCGCGAGAACCATCCAGGTTCAAACGTCCGATCCCTGTATTTGGCCAGGTTTCAGCGTGAAGAACGGGTTTACCATCTTTATCTTTTTTGATGTTCGCAACAACTTCTTTGACGGTAGGGAGTCCGTTTTCATCCGGTTTAAGATCTTCAAAAGTAATTTTGCTTCCATCTTTGCCCACCAAGCCAACTTTACTGCCATGGCATTGACGACAACCGACAAACGCACTGGCGGAACCGTTCACTTCGATGATTTCCGGACGCCCGGGTGTTGGTGAATGCGGATTGAAGAAATTACGCCCTCCTTCATCATCACGGAAACCTTCCACTTTTTCAGCCAGGAAGTTATCGAGCGAGGCAAGAATATTTCCAGCTTTCGCATGATGCGAATGTTGGAACTCATCTGCTTCTCTTTTATGACAGCGAGAGCAATCTTTTGGTGTAACGATTGTTGCAATCAATTCGCCATAATGCTCGAAGGCATCAGCGTCCTTCGCGTTTGCCTTATGACAATCGACACAGCCAACCCCCTTGACCGCGTGAGTACTACCGGACCAGTGGTCGACAATACCGGGAGTCATTTTCTCCTGACCATGGCACTTGACACAGCCTTCAGAAGTAACCGGAACCGAAACATGCGTTACCGCGAGTCCCGCCTCCTCTTTCTTCTTCACCACCTCAAGTGCTTGAACCAGCACCAGAGAGGCCAGGAAAACGATACCCAATACGCCAATTACAATTCGCTTCGTTTGAAGTTTCATGACTTGCTCTTCTTAAATTTGCACTTTCAAAAATGAACTCTACGATTGCCTTCACCAGTTGGCAATATTTCTCTTCTGAGCCTCTGACTAATGCAGAGCCTCCCAGACTGTCATTCCCACGAGCATGAACACGCCCGCAATTCCAATCCACACATAGAAATCTTTATATTTCGTCACTTTGACAATCATCGCATCGATAAACGGCCAGACAAACATGACGAACACAATAAATCCAGAACTGAGTACCGCAAAGGTTCCTGGGAACCATTTGAGCCACAGGAATGATGGATAGAAGAACCACTCCGGTTTAATATGCTCGGGCGTTGTTAATGGGTCCGCATGTGTTCCGATTCCTGCAGGATACAGCGTTGCCAATGTTGAAAGCAGAATCATCAACACCAAGCCGACAATCAATTCTGTATAAAGGTGATCGGGGAAGAAGTCGAAATGTTTCGGGCCTTCTTTCGGCTCATCTTCAAACTGTAATTCTGAAATTCCCTGCAACCGCAAAATGGCGATATGCAAACCGATGAGGATGACCATCAACGTCGGTAAAACGGCTGCATGCAAGATGAAGAATCGCGGGATGGTATTTTCGTTATACGATTCCCCACCGAGTAGCATCTGCTTGATCGTGCCACCAACAACCGGAACGGTATCGCAAATGTTCGAGGCAACCGTCACTCCCCAGTAACTGAGTTGTTCAAAGACAAGGCTGTAACCGGTAAAACCGAGCAGTAACGTGCACAGCAGCAAGCACATGCCGATCATCCAGTTAATTTCACGCGGCTTTCGGTAAGCAGCGGTGAAATAGATTCGCATTTGGTGCAGCACGACCGCTGCAATCATTAACGTAGCGGCCCATTTATGCACACTGCGAAGATACCAGCCAAAACTGACCTCATTCGTAATGCGTTCGATCGATTCAAACGCGGTTTC
>JAJRTM010000094.1 GCA_024278285.1 Planctomycetota bacterium | reverse complement strand
GATCATGCTGATCGTCTGGATGGGCGTTTGGAAAGTATCCCCCAAAGCGGGCGCGATCGTCTCCGCCCTGGCGCTGGCCGGGGGTGTGCTCTATATACTGTTCAGCCAGTACCAGGTGCAGGTCGTCATTGTGGCGAGGTAAATAACCATGCGCAATATGTCATTCATGCTGACAAAACAACAAATTTACGCTCGCAAGAAAACCGTCACCCGCCGCCTGGGCTGGGACTTTCTCAAGCCCGGAGACGTGGTCATGGCCTGTGAAAAGTGTCAAGGCTTACAAAAGGGGGAGAAGATCGTCAAGATCGCCCCGATCCGCATCACATCTGTAGACAAGGTCCCGCTCTGGGAGATTGATCAACTCGATTGTATTCGGGAAGGGTTCCCAAATCTCTCCCCCTGGGAGTTTATTGAGATATTCTGCAAAAAGATGAAATGCACGCCTGCAACGCTGGTCAACCGGATCGAGTTTGAGTATGTGGAAGTTTCTTTGCTGTCATGTGCTTGACTTTTGCAAAAGGCTCAGTATACTAATAAAAATGAGTTAGGTGCGCAACTTCTAGACCCAACCCCTTAGTAGAATTATAGGGCGTGTTATCATATCGTTATTCAATTTCATTCAAAACGGAGCTTTCGTAAACATGACATCTGAAGAAAACATCATTCTCATTCCTCCTGGGAAGTTGCGGTGCGTGATTACGGGGAAATTGCGCAAAGACACACCTGAAGAACATGTGCGGCAACGTATCGCACGCAGTTTGGTTGAAGACTACGGATATGATCCAAGTCATATTGAAGTTGAATTCACAATAAAAATGGGGCGTGCGAGAAAACGTGTTGACCTCGCTATTTTCCCTCCGCAGACGGAACACAAGCAAGAAAACATAAAAATCATTATTGAATGTAAACGAGATGAAGTTCGTCCCACAGACCGAGATAATGGTGTTGAGCAACTTAAATCATATCTTTCTGCTTGTGCAAATGCCAAATTTGGGATGTGGGTTGGATTAGAACTACAAGTTTGGGAGAAAATCATATCCAAATCTGGGGAAGTAGAGTTTGCTGAGGCTACGGATATACCTCGTTTTGGCTATGAGGCTCCACAACCAATTACTTTTGCTGAACTTGTTCCCGCCCAAGAAGAACTGATCGCTGTCTTTAAACGCGCACATAATTATATTTACGGCAATCAGGGGTTACAAAAAGAACCTGCTTTTCAAGAATTGCTCAAGTTGATTTTCTGCAAAGTGTACGATGAAGAAAACACAACAACAGGTGTTATGCGCTTTTTTATTGGCAACGAAGAGCGGCGTTCAGAAAATGGTCAACGACGTCTACAAAAGACCATTGAGCAACTTTTTGAGGATGTCAAGAATAAATACCCTTACATCTTCAAGCCGGATGAGAAAATCCATCTTGATAATCGCGTCCTCGCTTACGTTGTGAATGAACTACAGCGTTTTTCTCTCTTACAGACAAAAGCGGATGTGAAAGGCGCAGCCTATGAACAACTCGTGGGTAGCAATTTACGCGGCGATCGTGGCGAGTATTTCACCCCTCGCAATGTCTGTGATATGGCCGTGCAAATGGCAATGGATACTTACCCACATGATAAGCAACTGACCCTTCGCATCATTGATCCGGCTTGTGGTACAGGTGGTTTTCTTGTGTCAGTGATGAACATTTGGCGCAGTTATCTGGAACCAATCCAACGTGTGAAGTATCCTAACAATGCAAACGAGGTAATTAAGGAAGCTAATCGTTTGTTAAAAGAAAATGCTAATGCCTATCTAACGGGTATTGATTTCAATCCGATTCTTGTGCGTGCGGCCCAAATGAATTTGGTTATGCACGGTGATGGTTCTACTAATGTGTATCATGCTAATTCACTCTTGCCACCTGGAGAATGGCCTGATGATCCGTCTAACAATGTGCGTGGTAACATCAAGATGGGTTCTTTTGACATCGTTGTAACAAACCCACCTTTTGGGTCTAAAATTTCCATTGACGATCCTCACATTTTGGAACAATTTGAGTTGTCAAAATTTGAAATGGAAAATGGCACTCGACGAGTATCTATGCCGCCCGAGCAACTTTTCATTGAGCGTTGTCTGCAACTTCTTAAACCGGGTGGACGATTGGCCATTGTGTTACCAGATAGTATATTGTCAAACCCAGGCTTGGCGTTTATTCGACGTTGGGTACTTAAACGGGCGCGAGTAATCGCTAGTGTGGATTTACCCCCAGTCACGTTTGAGCCATACACAGGTACTCAAACCAGTGTATTGCTTTTGCAAAAGAAAACGCAAGAAGAAATAGCCATTGAAAACGAGTTAGGAAAACCACGCGATTATCAAGTATTTATGACCACTCCCGAAGCCGTTGGACATGATCGACGTGGCGAAACGCTTTATCTACGCACCCCTGAGGGAGAACTAATTGAATACGAAACAGAAATAAAAGTTGTTCGGCGCAACACAAATGGCGAATATGTGACTGAAACCCGTCGCCAGACAGTGCATGAAAAGTTTGACCAATTGCCCGAGGTGGTGCGCTACTTCAAGGATTGGGTAAGCCAACTAGAACGGATGAGGTGGCTCAATGGCTAACCACCACCGCAGTGCAACTCAGGTTGATTTAAGCCCGACACTTACTTTTGACGAGCGTCGGCAAAAGTTCATCGAGGTTGGGTGGTGGTCGTCTATTCCTGCTAACACCATCCCATCTCATTGGCTTTTCGATGGCGAGCATAGGCTTGATGCTGGTTACTATACTCAGGAAGCCATAGCGGCTTTACGGTTAGTGCAGGATGGGCATTTCAAAAGTATGCCCTTGAATGAAATTGTAGCAGATCTTTTTATACTGGGACGGTTCAAGCGCATTTACGCCCAAGACAAAGATGCAGGGTGGCCATATCTGAGTGCTTCAGAGGCGCTACAATTTCGCCCAGTCAGTAATCGTTATATCGCGAGAGACCATGCTCCCAAAAATGCACAATCCCATTTTGTCAAACAAGGCTGGTTGTTAGTTTCTGCTTCTGGTACAGTTGGGCGAGTCATTGTCACTTCAAAGCGTTTGGAGAGATACTTTCTCACTCACGATTTAATCCGCGTTGTGCCAAAAAAGTTTTATCCTATTGGCTATCTGTACGCCTTCCTTGCTAGTTGGATAGGGCAAGCACTAATCTCAAAAGACAAATATGGTTCTGCTATAAAGCATCTTGAACCCCATCATCTCGCCAGTGTACCTGTTCCATTACTGCCTGATGATGAACAAAAAGCGATTCATGATGAAATCATGCGGGCTTATGCTCTGCGTGAAGAAGCTAACGAGTTATTGGATGAAGCTGATGCTTTAATACATAGTGAGTTAGGGTTGCCGCGCTTTGACGAAAGTCTTGTGCCCTATCTTCCTGCCCCAACTGGTTCTGCACGAGGTAAGGCCCATTTAGGAATCCCCCATCCCAAAGCATTCACTGTATTGGCTTCTGCATTGAATGATCGATTGGATGTGTCCTATCATGTACCTGTTGTGCAAACAGTGATTGATCTGTTACTTAGAGGTAATTATCCGCTTCAACGATTAGACGACCTGGCTGATAATGTTCACCTTCCCCCTCGCTTTAAACGGATTTATGTCCGTAAGGGATATGGTGTTCCTTTTTTGCGTCCTTCGCATTTGCCACAAATACGATTTTATGATTTGGGTTATATATCTCATCTCACAAGGGTCTTGGACTCATTGACGTTACGAAATGGTGATGTGTTAGTGACGACTGATGGTACTGTTGGACGAATTAGTTTGGTTACAAGCCGAATCGTAGGGTGGGCTGGAAGTAATAACATTGCTCGGATTACCTATGGTAACAAAGATTGCCGAAATGGGTACTTGGCTGCATTCTTGGCTACTCCATACGGGTTCCACCAACTTAATCGCGAAATATATGGCGGTGTAGTTGACCATATTGATGCATCTCATATCATGGCTGTTTTTGTTCCCAAAGCTCCCGATGACGTACAAAGAAAAATTGGCAAACTTGTGGTCAGCGCGTATGAAAAGAAAGATGAAGCCAGCATAATAGAAGATGTGGCTATTCAAAGAGTAGAAGCAAGACTGACTGGTTTTGAGCAGACGCGCACCTAACCATGCGTTCTAAGAAACAGCACCGGCAAAGGCAGGGGCAGTGAGCGTGAGCCCGAGTCGTTTGGCTTTGCGCTGGAGATAGGCGATTTCTCGTTGGCGGAATTTCTGTTCGTATTGGGCCGCTGTAGCAGGGCGATAAGGTTTTTTGAACTTTAACATGACATAAAGCACGCGGGCGAGTTTGTGAGCGGTGGCAATCAAGGCTTGGGCTGGGCCAATGCGGCTTTTCAGGCGGCGATAGAAAGCGCCAAAAGGTGTGTCTGAGCGAATGAGCGCTGCGGCGGCCTGGATAAACGCCTGTCGGGCGCGGTTATGGTGGGAGAAAGTGCGGCTGCGCAAGACTTTGTCACCGGAGATTTCGTTGTGAGGGGCCAGGCCAAGCCAGGAGCAGAAAGCCTTGACATTTTCAAATCGGCTAAGCGACGAGCCCACTTCGCTCAGGATGATTTGGGCCAGGGAGACACTCAGGCCGGGCAGGGCGACCAGGTCAACCCCCGCGATGCGTTGGATGTGCTGGCGGATGATGGCAGCTTGAGCTGGTTCGTTTTTGCAGTGCGAGCCGCGTTTTCTGGGGAGGGGCATTTGGTCGTCAGGATCGGACATGTCCCAATCGGGGCGGATGGCGCTGTAGGTGCGCTCAATCTCCTCGTCGCAGGCCTGAATCTGAGCGGTGTAGAAGTCATAGAGCTCAAGGGATTGCTTGAGGACAAAGAGATGTTCTTCCCGCCAGGTGCCGGTGAGAGCGAGAGCAATCTCATCTTTGCTCTTCTTGCAACGATAATTGCGCAGGGCAGCCAGTTTGTGCGGATCGCGTTCACCGGCAACTATTGCTCGAATAATAGCCAGACCGGTCTTGCCGGTGACATCACTGAGCGCCTGAGCGAGCTGGATGTTCATCTGGATCAAAGCCTTTTGCAGACGCAAGATGTGGGGCGAGCGATGTTGGATGAGCTGGGCGCGATGCCGGAGGAGGGTACGCAGGGCGATCAGGTCGGCTTCGGGGCGGAAGGAATCGGCCAGCAGTCCGTAGGAATGGAGGGTCTGGATCCACTGGCAGTCCAGCACATCGCTTTTG
>JAJRTM010000093.1 GCA_024278285.1 Planctomycetota bacterium | reverse complement strand
GGATGATCTTTCGTAATCGTCACCGCGAGTAATTCACACTCCCCACGATTCTGCAAAGCGTGAATCATGCCGAGCGCCAAAGCATCATCCACATCGTTGCCGATGTCTGTGTCAAAGATAAAGGGAACAGGGCGTTTCGCTTCCTCTGCTTGTACGTTTGCATGACATTCAAAAAAGGCAAATGCCACCAGACACAATAATAATGTTGTTGATAGTTTCATCTGATTCTCATTCCTTCTCGGATGTTAATAGATTAAAGACCGATGCTCGTTCGACTATTTTTACCGGAATTTGATGAACTTTCTTTCTCGGCTTTCTGCCGGTTTTTATTTGTTTGAAAATCAATTCCGCAGCCATTCGTCCAAGTGTTTTGACATCCTGTCGAACGGTTGTCATCGCAGGAGCCAGGAACTCAGAATATGGATGATCATCAAACGTAATGATTGAAATTTCGTTCGGGATTTTCATTCTAAGTTCTGTCATCACTCGCAATGCACCCAGCCCGATTTGATTGCTCAACGCAAATAACGCGGTGATATCGAAGTGTTCATTCAACAATTGCTTTGCTGATCTGTACCCGGAAGATTCCGAGAATTGATTTCCTTTAATCAGACTTGTATCAAATGGCAAGCCTGCTCGCTTTAGTTCTTCCCGAATTCCAATCAATCGTTCTTCATTAGGAAGCGTTCCGGGAATTCCCTGAAGAACGCCGATTTTTCGGTGCCCCATTGCAATAAGAATCTTCATCGCCTGGCTTGCCGCTTTCCGATGATCGGATGTAACGGTAATTAACGGACTCGATGGAAAACCACGATCAACGAGAATCACCGGTAAATTGGTAGCATGTAATTTTTCGAGATGCTCTTTCTGCAATCCAACAGGACTGATGACCAAACCTTCAATTTCTCTGGCACGCAATTGAGCAATCAGTTTCTGTTCAACTTCTGTTGACTCCCGACTATCTGCCAGCAAAACCGAATATCCATTTTCTTCTGCATACGTGGTTACTTCGCGGGCAATCGAAGAAAAAAAAAGATTGGAGACATCGGGCAGGACCACCCCCAGTAATTTCGTCTTTTGGGTCCGGAAAGATCGAGCGACCTGGCTGGGGTAAAAATCGAGCTTCGCAGCAGCACTAAGTACAAGCTGTTCGGTATGAGCGCTTATCCGATACGCAACCGCTTTTCCGGAAAGAGCCCGCGATGCGGTTGAAAGGCTCACTCCCGCCGCTTCAGCGACGTGTTTTAACTTAACAGTTTTATTTTTCACCTGTGTCATTCAAAACCCTTTGCACAATCGATTGTGCAAAGGGTAATGAAAAAAGAACCTGCTTGCAACCAAGCCGGTTCTTATTTAGTATCGATGAAACAATAACTGTCGCATCTTCAGTTTACATTTCGCAGAGTTGCGTCCAATAGATTCCGCACAATGATAGATGATTCGTTTAACGGCAAGCCGAAGGCGACTGCGTAAACAGGTCTGCTATTGCTCAATAGATCCCATATTACTGTCTAACTGCCATTAAACATCAAATGTGCCATGATTGTCCATGTACGGTATTGCAGGGGGAAATCGAAGCTGGCATCATCGACATGATATACCGGAGACGATTGATATTATTTCGTTGAACAGCAAGCCTTCACAGTCCAGCTTACCTACGCAGTCGCCTTCGGCTTACCGTTAAACGATTGCGCGGAATAATGTATTTGATGAGGCAAACAGGCCAAGCTACGACAGTAATTGTTTTTGTTGATGCTTAGCTGGACAGTGCCAGGTTTGCTGGAAAAGAGGCATTCACGTGGCGCTGACTCAATTCAGAGGATTCCTTCTATTGATGTTACTTGAACCAACCCGAGGATTTCAGTGTTCGGTTTGATAATCAGAATAAGCGATGTCTGAAAATGATTCCTTGGGTTGCTACGCAACTCAGACAACCCTGAACGGGATTGTCTGAGCTACCCGGTATTTACAATAATGCCACCTTCGAGAGTGACCTGTGCGAGCAAAATTCGTTTCTCAGGAGAAGTCCCATTCCGAATAAAGTTTTGTGCGGAATTCGTGCCATTCGTCCTGCTTATCGACCGGGTCTGCTTTGTTTTCGCCCATCAGTTCACAAACTCATTTATCCATCAGTTGCATCCGGTCAGCCATAACCCGTACAAGATTTGTCAGCAGTTTTGTTGCCGTGTTACATTTGTTATTGCCCAAATCGTCAAAAGCTTTTTGCGATAGCTTATGAACTGTTGTTTGCGTGACCGCTTTAATGCTGGCTGAATGATCTGTTTGCTGGAAAAATGACATCTCTCCGAAAACCGTCCCCGGCCCCAACATAGCCAGAACCTGACTTTTCGATCCGTCCAGACTGGTGCGTATCACTTCACAGCACCCTTCACTCAAAAGCCAAAGCCCTTTGCTTTCGGTCCCTTGTTCGATAATCATACTTTCAGTTTCATAACATAAATGTTCCATATGCTCGAACATGGTGCGTAGTTCCTGTTCGTCCAAATCTTTAAGTAAAGGAGAATCGTGCAGAGGAATATTGAAAGGATGGATATCGATCATTTTATCTCCTGAAGTTTGATCAAGGCTCAAAGTGACATAGCTATTATCATTGTTGACGCTGGCTGTGCAATTTTTCATTATACGTTACACCTTCCTTAAAAGTTGTTCCAGTCATTTCTTCAAATAGATTGAACAAATATTATGTTCTATCCATGTTTATTGGAGTCCAATTATTTTCTTGACGCCATGTTGGTTTGAGTCGTTTATATTCCTCCCATGACCGTTGCCCTTCCAACTCTTCCGATACCGAGCAGGTAAGAAGCCAATCGCAGATTTACTTTTTTCGTTGTGGCAACATCCCAGGTTCTTTTGAAAGCGTCAAGCATTTTTTTGTCCAGTTCGTCGCGAACTCTTTCGATATCCCAACTGAAATATTGCCTGTTTTGGACCCATTCGAAATAACTGACCGTTACTCCACCTGCGTTGGCTAAGACATCTGGCAAAACGGTAATACCCCGTTGTGCGAAAATATCATCAGCGGCTGGGTAGGTCGGGTTGTTGGCTGCTTCAACAATATATTTGGCCTGAATATGATTCGCGTTCTCTTTGGTGAATACACCACCAATAGCAGCAGGAATCAGAACGGTGCAAGGTGTTACAAGTAATTCTTCGTTGGTTATCGGTTCCGATTCTGGATAATCTTTGACGGTTCCGTTTTCTGCGACGTATTCAGCCAGAGCAGGGATGTTGATCCCTTTTTTATTGATGATACCGCCAAACGCATCGGAAACAGCGATGATGGTCGCCCCTTGATTATGCAGATACTGAGCCGCAAAACTGCCGACGTTTCCAAACCCCTGAATGACAATATCTGCCCCGATAATCTTCTCTTTTAGTTTTTCGAGCATGGCCACGGTAAGTAAACCAACGCCTCGTCCGGTCGCTTCTTCACGTCCATCTGCACCGTGAAGTTCAACCGGTTTCCCTGTCACGCAAGCAGGTGTGAAGCCGTGATATTTCCCATATTGATTCATAATCCAGGCCATCACTTGCGCATTGGTCCCCATATCTGGTGCAGGAATATCTTTGTCGGGTCCAATCACGTCGTGAATTTCATCGGTGAATTTTCGTGTGACTCGTTCCAACTCGGCTTGACTTAAATCATTGACGTTAATCTGAATGCCACCTTTGGCCCCCCCGTAAGGAATGTTGACCACTGCTGTTTTCCAGGTCATTAAAGTCGCCAGAGAAAGTACTTCGTCTTCATCCACTTCAGGGTGATAACGCAGGCCTCCTTTAAGAGGGCCGCGGGCGTTATTGTGTTGAATGCGAAAGCCGATGAAGGTTGAAATTTCGCCGTTATCCATTTCAAGAGCCACTTGCACCTTCACTTGCCGTTCGGGGGTGAGCAGCAACTTCTGCATATTCGAAGACAGCCCCATTAAACTGGCTGCTTCGTGAAAATATCGATCCGTGGCTTCGCGTGCGCCCATAACTACTCCTGAGTGGTTGTCATTTCTACTTGGCAAGCCGAGGCTAAATAGCCTCGGGTCGGTTAGATGAACCGAAAAATTACCCGGGGGATAACTCCCCCGGCTCGCCTTCTATTTTTTTGTCTTTGGTTGAGAACCTGCTGTTTTTGCGGAGAAATACTCCATTAACAGTTCTGCTATTTTCTGGTGCCCTTTTAACGATAGGCGAATTCCATCTTTCGAAAAATATTCTTCGGGCGATTGCTGTTGATTAAAAAAAACAGACGTATCGCAAAATCTTATTTGATGCTTGATGGCGTAATTCCGTACGACATCGTGGTAGTTCCAGGTTTCTTCACTAATCACTGCCCGCCGGGAATCTGTTGCCAGCATAAAAGGGAGTTTCTTTGTCGATTTCTCCCTCTGAAGTTTTGCAATTTCCTTCACATCCGACAAGTAAACGAGAATCATTTTACCGCCACGAGAGCGAATCGATTTCCTTAACTCGATTAATGGCTCCAAGGCCAACAAGGCAAGAAATTCTTGCTCAGTCGAGCTGATTAAATCTGTCCCAAAACTTTTCAGCAAGGGGGCTTGATCCGCAGGAACGCCTCCACCTAAAAATAGTTCACGCAAGACCGGCAACCCCAATTTAACCAGTTGAGATTGAAACAGACTATCAAATTGTGTCGGTTGTTTCGATTCTACGGGACGAACATAAGGGTGATTCCCACTTATGGGAATGCCCTGTTCGTCAAAAGTAACTGTTCGGCGAACCCGAAAATCATTTTCAAAACTTTGCGGAGTAAGAACACACAATACAAATTGCACCGATGTACGACCGAATCGGCTGGGATCTTGCAGTAGCCACAACAACGGGCATCCATCAGGTTGAGCCGCGTTGATGAATCTCCCCGAGCGAAGCGAAAACTGCTGTAAATGTTGATCCTGCTTTTTTTGCCAGGCCGCAATAAATGTCTGCTCAGCTTCCACATTTGTAGCCAGCGTGCATTCATCACCCAGAAACAGAATGTGATTTTTTTGAGTCGGGGCGGCTCGCCCAATCCTAAAACCATTTTCATCGTAGCGAACATCGATCAGCTTGCCAGAATCTGAAAACTGCTTAACTGTTCGAGAAGCAGGTGACAGCAGATACATCGTTTCCGAAGGTTTCCAACCGGCATCGCGATCTGCTTTTTTCAGCAGTTTAGCAGAAGCCTCTTCATTGGTGCGCAGGTAATACTCAGCCGAGAAGATCACTCCTCCCAGCAACAACATTCCGACAATAATTCCACGCAATCTCCGCACGTAAAACTTTCACTTCCATATTCAAACGCGGTGGTGAGTCCGTTACTCGCAGGCCAATTTTTAATTGTGCGTATGGTAGAAGATGACAGGCAATTACTGGAAGAGGAATAATATCGTAAAAGATGACGTAACTTGCCCACTGTTATAGGGAAGCGGTTATTGGAATGTAAATCGTACAATTCGAGAGTCCCAGCCTCTTCCAAGGGGTGAAAAGGTAGGAAGCGAGTCCGATAAGTGAAGCGGGGTACTTTGTATCGATTTTGTCGATACTCTTGACTTTGGGGATATTACTGTCGGATTTTCGAATTAACATTGAACGTTTTTCATCGCTTTTCGCTTACGAATTGCAAAAAAGCGTTACACATCAATTGCTGCTTGCAGCACTACAGGGGGATGGGATGTTCTTCGTTCGCTCACTACGGCTGATGGTCCGCGCATTGGCTGCGGAATCAACACACAAGCAAATCGCTGCGGGAATTGCACTCGGAATGATCGTCGGATTGGTTCCCAAAGGAAACCTGCTGGCGTTTATGCTTTTGACGGGCATTTCTTCTTTGAGAATCAGTTTGCCTGCCATCTTCTTCAGCACGTTTTTATTTTCCTGGATCGCGACGCTACTCGATCCACTTACAGACCGAATTGGTGAGATCGTGTTGACGCAATCTTCCTTAGTTCCGTTCTGGACATGGCTGTACGATCATCCGCTCGTGCCGTGGACACAATTCAATAATACGATTGTGATGGGGTCTTTGCTGCTTGGGGTTATTGCCAGCTACCCACTGTACCGCATCACGTTGCCTTTGGTGAAAAAATACGAGCCACCGTTTTCTGTCCGTGTTAAGAAAATGAGACTGACCAAGTGGCTGTTCGGTGCAGAATGGATCGAAAGAATTCGCACCGCCATTTGAATGGCAAGATGGAGGTCAGGCTGGTAAGCCTAACCCGGCGTAGCCGGAACCAAAAAGTATTAGCCACGGATTAAACCCAGCGCGGCATAGCCGCAACCAAAAATTATAATTACCACTAAGGCACGAAGACACAAAGAAGAAAAATTTTAATTGGAACGGTTCGTTTAACGGCAAGCCGAAGGCGACTGCGCAAACCGGTTTGTTTGATTGGAAGATGCCGAACCGCGAATAAACGTGAATTTTCGAGAATTAGTTTTTTAGTCAGACCGGGTAGCTCAGACAATCCCGTTCAGGGTTGTCTGAGTTGCGTAGCAACCCGAGGAATTGTTTTTTAAGCCTCGTTTTTTCTGATCATCAAGCCGTTCGCTGAAATCCTCGGGTGCCTGACGGCACTCAGACAACCTTAACAGATTGTCTGAGCTACCCGGTATTTGCACGGAGGGTAGACATTATTGTCTGTCAATACGGGAGGCTCAAGCACGACAGGCAGGAATGTCTGTGCCCCGTTTTGGATTAAAAGAGGTTCCCTTAACTGATCTTAATAGCACCAGACTGGAAAGCCTGGCCTGCAACAATAAAGTAAATCGTTATGAGAAACAGTTTATCGAATCAGTTGATGCCACATCAGTTGATGCCACATTCGTTGAAGCAGGACTCTGGGATCGAGGCAGAACACCTTCGTCGTAATATGAGATTCAGGACGATGCGCAGTGAGGAAGCGTTTTCAGAGTTTCCAATCTCAAAACAAATACCTGCATCAAGTGAACGACGCCCACTTTCGCCCATCGAAGAAACGGTAAAATCTTCCACGGAAAAAAAATCTTCGCGTGTTCGGTGGGGGTATCTTGTCCCGCGATTTATCTTGCTGACTATTTTCTGGGCGATGCTGACCTTTGGGCTTGATCCGATGCTCCGCTT
>JAJRTM010000092.1 GCA_024278285.1 Planctomycetota bacterium | reverse complement strand
GGGCGCAACACTTTCGACACGACGCAAGCAAAGAGACCTTCTACTATGTAGACACTGCCATCTTCGAGAAGTTATGGCGATGGGCAAGACGACGACATAGAAACAAACGATGGGGATGGGTGAAGAAGAAATACTTCCCCAAAGGAAACGGGTATGTCTGGTCGTTTAGCGGTGAAGTTGAAGGCAAACGGCGACATCTTTTTCATGCAGGACGTGTGCCCATAAAACGGCACATCAAAATCCGAGCAGCGGCTAATCCATCTGACCCTGACTGGGAACCGTACTTTGAAAAGCGACTGGCTTACAAAGTAAAGGACACCTTGAAGGGAGAATGGCGTAGGTGGCAGCTTTGGAAACAGCAGAAAGGAATGTGTCTGACATGCCAGCAAAAATTACACCCGGAAACGGACTGGAACATACACCATATCGTTTGGTTATCAAAGGGCGGTAAGGATACGATGGATAATTGTGTTCTGTTGCACGCTAACTGTCATCGGCAAGTTCATGCCGCAAAGTTGACCGTATTGAAACCGTGTCCGTCATAGGGCATTAGAGAGGCTTGAGCGGTGTGCGTTGAAAGGCGCACGCACCGTTCTTAGGAGAGGGGGAGGCGGTAACGCCTCCTTCTTATCCGACGCATAAACACAACGTTGTAATACCCAGTGGATAATTACGTGAAGTTATTATGGATATAATCTCTCCAATATTGAGAAGTGATTTTCGTGAATTCTGTGTAACCTATTTGGTTCTTCGGCAAATTGATGACATTTTTACAATGGCTGGTATTGAACGTGGTGAAATACCGAAGGGGCGCGTTATTAGTGGACAGCGGAGAACTTTAGTAGAAGAATTTTTCGTTACGATTAATTGGCAGAGCCAATCTGATGCCGATGCTTTTCTAAAAGTACTTGGTCACGCATATGTTCAGGGATATGCATCTGATGAACCAAGAAATATTCTGTGCGATCTTTTTGAGCGAGAAGGCTTAATTGTAGATGGCATGAATGTGTATAGGAAATCAAGTGTCTCGCAAGCTAAACAACAGCTAGTGATAAATCCAGAAACTCTTTCTGAGTTAAGAAATCAATTACTTGAACTGAAAAGCTTAAATCCTCAAGAGCGAGGTTTTGCATTCGAAAAGTTCTTAAAAGATTTGTTTGAGGCACATGATTTGGCCCCGCGTGGTTCTTTCAGACTTGTTGGAGAACAGATAGATGGAAGCTTCCAACTCAATTCTAATGTGTACTTGATAGAGGCAAAGTGGCAAGAAAAACAAACAGGACAGGGAGATTTACTTGTTTTTCAGGGAAAGATTGAAGGCAAATCAACTTGGTCACGCGGGTTATTTATCAGCCATAGCGGATTTTCTCCTGATGGACTAACCGCATTTTCAAAAGGCAGAGCGACAAATATAGTAGGCGTGTCTGGAGAGGACTTATATTTCATCTTATCTGGTGAAATACCATTAATTGAAGCCATAGAGAAAAAAGCTCGAAGAGCTGCAGAAACTGGAGAATTTTTTGTTTCAGTGTTTAATTTGAGTCGTGGGTAACTTCGGTTACGCCCAACAAAGCGTGCAGCCGAACGCGAGCACGCGGCTCATTCGCCAGCAAAAGCTCTGGTTGTTGAGGGTAATGCGCCCGCGCAGGTTTCGGTTTTTGCTCGCGTCGGCTGACGCAGGTGTTAGCACGACCAACTCACACAATAACAGTACAATTGTTGTAACTTCTCAACAAATTGGGGCAAAGACCTGACAGGTTTCATCAATACCTATCGTTTTACACGAGTATCGTAAAAAAACCTGTCGGGTCTCCCCGAAATTTTGAGAAGATACCAATTGTTTATCAAACAGTAGCATACACAGATGAGAGAGAATTATGAGCAACAAAAAACGTAAAAAGAAGAAATGGGCAAAAAAACATAAAAAGGTCATGCGCCGACGGTCTCAAGCGCAAGAAGCCAGTCCCCAACTTCCTAAACAGGCAACTCGAAAACGGAAAGTTAGCGTTAAGCGCAAAATTCGTCGTAAATTATCAAAAATGCCGCTCAAGGTATTTGCTTTGCTCGCAATTGTGGCGTTTGGCTTGATATTCTGGGCAGTGTCATCAAAGAATGAAGAAGCGCTGGCGCATGAAACTCAGGAGGTCGCCCAAACCACAACCGCCCAAACAGGTGAAATTGTTATCCAGCGCAGCACCTATACGATTGCCGGACAACCGGTTGCCGTGCGCGTTTCGGGCGATCCCAATCCAGACAATAACGGTTTGTTCCATTTACATACAGACCATCAAGGCAGCATTGTAGCTGTTAGCGATGAAGATGGAAATCCTGTGGGGGATATCAGTCAATTTTATCCCTACGGGTCGCCTCGTTCCGGCAATCCCAGTGAAATTACGGACAGGGGATATACGGGGCATCAGCACAATGACGATTTGGGTTTGATTTACATGAACTCGCGTTATTATGCGCCGGGAATCGGCCGTTTCATCAGTCCAGATACACTCGTACCTGATCTAACAGACCCGCAAGCCTGGAACCGTTATTCCTACGTTCGGAATAATCCCATTAACTTGATTGACCCTTCCGGTCATTGTTGGGGACCAGCTTCATTCATTCGTGGTTGGACTGCCCTAGGATACGACACAACTTGTAACAATTTAGATCGGGCACTAGGTATTATGCAGCACCCCGACGCATCGTTCGAAGAGAAAGCTGCCGCCGGAAGTTATGTCGTTACAGAAGGTGCGGCTCATACAGCTTTAGCCCTCGGTACCGCTGGAGTAGTATGTAGTACAGGCGCAGGTTGTGCGGCATTGGTTGAACCGGCTTTGGGGGCGGGCACAGCTGCTTGTGCTGATGGCGACTGCACAAATGAAGCACAGTTAATGGTTAATACTGCTGATACCTTATGCAGTGATGGAGATTGCATAAACGAATTCGGTGCAGCATCGCAAATAAGTACTCAAGCACAAAACTATTTGCAATCTTTACCCAATTCAGGATCAAGTATTGCAGTTTCTCGTGGGACTATACTTACCCCCATTGTCAAGACCAAAAAGTGACCAAAATAAGTGACATTGATAACGGGATTAACGATTGTCAAAATAAACCTCAGCCGGAGTGGCGTAAGCCAGACTTTGATGCGGTCGGCTGTAGTTGTAGAGATG
>JAJRTM010000091.1 GCA_024278285.1 Planctomycetota bacterium | reverse complement strand
TCAAGGAAAAACGATTCAACTGACAATCGATTTGCGCATGCAGAAAATAATCGAGCAGGAACTTGACCGCTTAATGGAAACCTGGCAACCACGCGGTTGTTGTGCCATTTTATGCGATCCTCAATCAGGCGATATTCTTGGCCTCTGTTCGCGTCCTACTTTCAATCCGGAAGAGGCAAAAACATTTCGTGACGATGCCTGGATGAACCGAGCAATTGCCTGGGCTTATGAACCTGGCTCGACCATCAAACCGTTAATCGTGGCTTCTGCGTTAAGACAAAAAGTGATCTCAACCGATTCAACTTTTCACGGTCACTGGGGAGAATACCGTATGGGAAATCGATTGCTGCACGATTCGCACGCTTACGGTCAGCTTAGCCTGGCAGAAGTTCTGATCAAATCGAGTAACATCGGGATGGCACAAATTGGTGAGAAAATGACCAACGCCGGGCTGTACGAATCGCTGCAACGTTTCGGATTTGGTTTACGCACCGGAAGCGGATTGCCGGGCGAACTGACCGGAACCGTTCGTCCGTTATCGCGTTGGAATCAATATTCAACCGGTTCGATTCCGATGGGGCAGGAACTTTCCGTGACGCCGCTGCAAATGATCGCCGCTCATAGTGTTCTTGCCAATGGGGTAATTTATCAACAACCCAGATTCGTGTTAAAGATTGACCGCAAAGACCCGCGCTCGGTTGTGCCGGGATTGCAAATGCGGCTGATGGATTCGGAAATCAGCCGTTGGATTGTTCGCGATCCCATGCGACGTGTGATGAGCGAAGGGACCGGCAGAAGAGTCAACCGGAAAGAACTCGATCTGTTTGGAAAAACGGGGACGTCACAATTATTCGATCTGGAAACTCGCCGCTATTCTTCGACGAAAACGGTCTGTTCTTTCGTTTGTGGTATCCCGGCAGAAAACCCGAAACTGCTTGTTCTTGTCGCTGTCGATCAACCAACCCTGGGCAGCAATCACTACGGCGGCACTGTTGCCGGACCGACTGCGGTCGAAATTTCAGAAAAGACTGCCCCCTTGCAAGAGTTCTGGCTCGCCAGTAAAAAGAAACGCAGTGAATATCGATAATTGCGGTAACTCTTCAGCTACGTTTGGTTTTACAGGAAATTAAGTTATCTTAGGAGCCGGACTCTACGCTGATGTGTAGAGAAACTATCGAAAACAGGACTAACAATCAGGAGAACGTATTATGGTGATGACTGCTTCAACGATGCTCCCTTTGGGAAGTGACATTCCCGAATTTTCGCTTCCCAATGTCGATGGAAAACAAGTTTCCTCAGCCGATCTGCCTGCGGGGCAGCCGGTGCTGGTAATGTTTATCTGTAATCATTGCCCGTTTGTTATCCATCTGGATCAGGCGCTGGCTCAGTTCGGGAAAGAGTATCAGGAAAAGGGATTGACCGTCATCGCGATCAGTTCGAACGATGTTTCGACACACCCGGCTGACAGTCCCGATAAAATGGTCGAAATGGCAAAAAATTCCGGGTGGACGTTTCCGTATTTGTATGATGGAACTCAGAGTGTTGCCCAAGCATTTCAGGCAGCATGTACTCCCGATTTTTTCCTGTTCGACCAGAATCACAAACTCGCTTACCGGGGCCAGTTCGATGACAGCCGGCCCGGAAATGGAATCGATGTTACGGGAGAAGATTTGAAATCAGCCTGTGATGCCGTCCTCGCAGGGCAACCAGTGCAGGATTCACAAAAGCCAAGCATCGGCTGCAACATCAAATGGAAACAGGGAAAAGAACCAGATTATTTCACCGGGATTTCTGCAGAGTAAAAAGGCTACGATATCTAAAATAGATCCACAGCTTCCGTAGGCTGAGCATCTTCTGATTTACATTTACAGAGGTGATTTTGCGCAGTGGCAGATAATTCGTTTAACGGCAAGCCGAAGGCGACTGCGTAAACAGGTCTGCTTGACTCAAGAGTACCAAAAACGCTGTTTACCTGTCGCGGTTGATATTGTTTCGTTGAACAGCAAGCCTACATTGATCAGCCCACCAGCACAGTCGCCTTCGGCTTGCCGTTAAACGATTTAAGGGTGCCAGCACAGTTCCTACCACTCAAAGATACGACAGTAATCTTTTTGCTGATGCTATGTTGCAAATTGATTCAAATACGGAATTTTCTGTGATGCTTCCCGGGTTGCTGCTTCGTTTTCCAAGAGCAGGTTCATGAAATCCCACTGTCCTGAAAGGAGTGCGTTTCGGGCAGAATCGAGGATGGTGATGTCGCATTCGAAATCGCCGCTGGTTACTTTTTTGGATTCGATATCAACAGAAATTTCCCGGCTTGGATCTTCTTCAACCAGCTTGGTTAGTTTTTCCAGATCGTCCCTGCTGGCACAGACGACTGGCGTTCCGAGTGCGGTGCAGTTGCCGAAAAATATTTCTGCAAACGATTCTGCAATGATCGCCTTAATGCCCCAGCGGATTAGCGATTGCGGAGCATGTTCACGCGAAGAACCACAGCCGAAGTTACGCCCTGCAATTAACACCGAACCGCTGCGATACTTCTCGTTGTTAAACGTATGATTCGGGTCTTGCTCGCGATCATCTTCAAACGCATATTCGCCAAGTCCGTCGAAGGTGACGCATCGCAAAAAACGAGCCGGGATGATGCGGTCGGTATCGATATCATCCAACAACAACGGAACACCACTACCTGAGACCTGTTTGATTTCATTCATGATTTTTGCTCTTTGATTTATTACTGTAGGTCAGGCTGTACCTGACAGAGATTCGCTTCACTATGTTTAGATAAATTTGTCAGGCACAGCCTGACCTACTCAAACTGCATTCAAACTCCAACCGGTTCGAGCATTTCTCGTACATCACTCACGCAGCCGTTGATGGCGGCTGCGGTCACCATGGCGGGGCTCATTAACAGGGTGCGGCCGGTCGGGCTGCCTTGCCTCCCTTTGAAGTTTCGGTTACTGGATGACGCGCAAAGTTCGCGTCCTTTCAGTTTATCCGGGTTCATTGCCAGGCACATTGAACAGCCGGCTGCTCGCCATTCGAAGCCGGCTTCTTCGAAGATTTTATCGAGCCCTTCTGCGACCGCTTGCTTCAATACCTGCTGTGAACCGGGAACGACGAGAGCTTTGACACCTTCTGCCACTTTTCGCCCTTTGGCAATCGCGGCTGCTTCGCGGAGATCGGAAATGCGTCCGTTGGTGCAGGAGCCGATGAAGGTGACATCAACTTTCACGCCGGTAATCGACTGTCCCGGTTGCAGGTCCATGTATTCGTAGGCTTCGCGAATTCCGGCTTGGTCCTCTTGCGGGTAGTCAGCAGCATCGGGGATGTTTTCACTCACGCCGAGGGCTTGTTCGGGGTTGATACCCCACGTGACAGTCGGTTCGATATCGGCTGCATCGAACGTAACGATATCGTCATATTCTGCATCGGGACCAGATGCCAGACTGAGCCACCACTTCGCTCCCTTTTCGAATTCTTCGCCTTGCGGGGCGTTCGGTCTGCCGCGTAAATATTCGACGGTTGTTTGATCCGGGTTGATGTAACCGCAACGGGCGCCGCCTTCGATGCTCATGTTGCAAACGGTCATCCGTTCTTCCATCGTCATGCGGTCAAAAACCTCTCCTGAATATTCGTAGGCGTAACCGATACCGCCCTTCACGCCGAGCTTGCGGATGATGTGCAGCGTGACATCTTTCGCATAAACACCGGGAGCTAACTCGCCAGTGACTTCGATTTTACGAACTTTCGGTCTGCCAAGTGCCAATGTTTGCGTGGCAAGAACTCCCGCGACCTGAGAGGTGCCGATGCCAAATGCGATTGCGCCAAACGCGCCATGTGTGGAAGTATGTGAATCGCCACAAACGATGATCTGCCCCGGCTGCGTCAAACCCTGTTCGGGGCCAACAACGTGAACGATGCCTTGCCGGTCGTCATCGAGATCAAGCAATGTCACGCCGAATTCCCGACAGTTTTTTTCGATGGCAGACATCATTTCTTCTGCCAGCGCATCTGCAAACGGGCGAGCCTGATTATCGGTCGGCACAATATGATCCACCGTTGCCCAGGTTTGGTCGGGGTACATCACTTTCAAACCACGCTCGCGGAGCATCGCAAAAGCCTGCGGCGAAGTGACTTCGTGAATCAGATGCAAACCAACAAATAGTTGCGTTTGCCCGGAAGGCAAAGTGCTGACGGTGTGCAGATCCCATACTTTATTGAACAGATTTTGTGTGTCGCTCATCAATAACCTTTTTGACTTTACTCTAAATTTTTAGCGAGTCGAGAAGTTTTCATCCAATCTACAACTTTTTATGACAAGAGCAAGCCGAACAAGTTCGGATTGCGTGGCAAAGTCTCAATCTCGCTTGATTGGGCATCACGAGGCATCCTACGCGCTTTGATTTTGATGCCATTTCGACTAAAATTCCCATTCTTCGGTTAAGAATCTGCCCAGAACACAACAGGCAAAATAGATATGTTTGAATCAATCACAAAGGGATTAGGCGATGCGCTTGGCAAGATGCAAAAGGGGCGTATCAACGAAGTTAACATTCGTGAAGCACTGCAGGAGGTAAAGCAGGCGCTTTTGGAAGCGGATGTCAGCTATGAGGTTGTCGATACATTTATTAAGTCGGTCACCGAAAAGTCGCTGGGGGATTCCGTCCTTAAAGCACTGAAGCCGGGTGAGCAGATCATCGGGATTGTGCATGAGGAATTGATCTCGCTGATGGGGCCGGTCGATCACTCGCTTCATTTTCGTAAATCGGGCATCTCCATCATTATGATGTGCGGACTGCAGGGAAGTGGTAAAACAACCACTTGCGGCAAGCTCGCCAAGATGCTGCGCGCAGAAGGTCGCGAACCGATGCTGGTTGCGGCTGACCTTCAACGTCCTGCTGCGATTGAACAATTGAAAATGGTCGGCGAGCAAGTCGGCGTTCCTGTTTATACGGAAGGCCCCAAGGGAACGAACCCGGTGAAGGTTTGTCAGAACGGAGTCGCAGCGGCAAAAAAACAGGGGGCGATTGATACCATCATTCTCGATACCGCAGGCCGGTTGCATGTCGATGATGATTTAATGAAAGAGTTGATTCAGCTCGACCGCAAACTGCAACCGGACCAGGTGCTTCTGGTTTGCGATGCGATGACCGGGCAAGACGCGGTGAAATCTGCCAAGGCGTTTAACGATGCTTTGGAACTGGATGGCGTTGTCCTCACCAAGCTCGATGGCGACACACGCGGCGGGGCTGCGATCAGTGTGAAATCTGTCACCGGGGTGCCGATCAAATTTATTGGAGTCGGGGAACAGCTCGACAAGTTGGAAGTCTTCCATCCGGATCGAATGGCCGGGCGAATTTTGGGCATGGGAGATATGGTCTCTCTGGTCGAAAAAGCTCAGCAGCAATTCGATGCCGAAGAGATGGAGAAGCAGCAGGAGAAAATGCTCAAAGGGCAGTTTACTCTTGAAGATTTCCAGAAGCAGATGAAGCAGATTAAAAAGCTTGGCTCGATGGGTGAACTCATGAAAATGATTCCCGGCATGGGCAACATGGCTGAGATGATGTCCGATGTGAATCCGGATAAGGAATTTGGTCGTATGGGGGCAATCATTTCTTCGATGACGCCCGAAGAGCGAACCAACCCGAGTATTATTGATCGCGGGCGCCGTAACCGTATCGCAAAGGGCAGCGGGGCGGATCCTTCGGAAGTTGGCGGACTCATTAAACAGTTCAACGATATGGCTGGCATGATGCAGAAAATGGCGGGCATGGGAATGCGCGACAAAATGAAAGCGGTCCAGGAACTTTCAGACATGGGCGCCAATAATCCGACCGGGCGCATGGATAAAAAAATTCGCAGCAAGCGTGGCCCAGCCGATCTGAAAAAGTTGGAGCAGAAAAAAAAGAAGCAGCGAAAAGATAAAAGAAAAGCAAAGAAGCGCAATCGATAATTGAACGCATGGCAGACATGATTGATGCCAAATTTATACTACGTGATGATCGGTTTGGAGATCGCTGTCAGGAATTGATTATTCGCAACTTATCATTCATATTTGTTGGTTGATCACCATAACCAGAAAGTAATTACCATGAGTTCTGCAGAAGATATTGCTAAACTTTGCTGGCAAAAAGGGGCGCAGGCAGTCAATAACGAAGATTTTGATTACGCGACCGATATGTTTTATAAATCGGTCACGCTTGTTCCCGATAATCTGGCTTACAGGCAGTCACTGCGAACAGCAGAATTCAAAAAGTACGATAATAACATGAAGGGGGCCGGGATGATGTCTCGCCCCAAACTGGTTCGGATTCGTGCTAAAGTTTCACGAGCCAAATCGAAAAGTAACTGGGATGATGTTGATAAATTAGCCGAAGAGGGATTATTGCTGAACCCCTGGGACGCGGGACTGAATGCAGCCGTGGGGAAAGCATGTCACCAGCGCGGTCATACCACCGTAGCGATCTTTGCTTATCAGGTTGCGGTTGGTCCGGGTGGAGAGCCGGATAATATTAACCTGCAGCGAGAATTCGCCAAGCTACTCCAGGCAGATGAAAAATTCAAAGAAGCTGCGGTTGTCTGGAAGAAGGTCCATAAACTTGACCCGAACGATGGGGAGGCACGCAGTAATGAAACAGCGTGTCAATTTGAAGATGCTCGTAAAGTGGGAAGATACGACGAAGCCGGTTCTACTCGTGACGTGATGCCTACGCACGAAGTTAATAAACGCCTTGGAACAAATCCGAAAAATCAACAAGCCGATGCACCTGGGATGGACCCCGAAAAAGATTTGCTGCACGCCATACGAAAAGACCCCGACAGTATCGAGTTGCATCAGAAGTTGGGAGAATTCTACAAAGAGAAAGAGCAGTTAGAAAAAGCGAAAGAAACTTATCAAAAAGCCCTGGAGCTATCAGATGACGATCAGAATATCAAAGAAATGATCGAAGATATTGAACTGAAACAACTTGCCAAAAAAGTAGAGAATGCACGCAACATGGCAATCGCTTCATTAGATGATGAAGCCTTGAAAAAACAAGCGGGTAAACTGGCCCGTCAATTGCTTGACCGAGAGATTGAAATTTATGCAGAACGAACCGAGCGTTATCCACAAAATAAGCGATTGAAATTCGATCTTGCCAAGCGATATCAAAGACTCAAACGCTGGAGTGATGCAATCCCATTATTCCAGCAGGCCAGCCTTGATCCCCGCCTTGAAGTGGAAGCACTGATTGCTTTAGGGAAATGTTTCTTGCAGGATAATAAAGCCCAACTGGCACAGAAACAGTTTATCAAAGCGCTCCCCAAAATATCTTCCGAAGATCATCCCGGCATCTTCAAAGACCTTCACTATTACCTGGCACGTATTTACGAGCAAGCTAAAAAGAATGAAGAAGCCGAGGACCATTACGGCGAAATTCTGGCGATCGATTACGACTACAAAGACGTTCTGGCTCGTATGGAAAAGATGGCAGAATAGCCTCTTTCATCAGGAACGCAGGCTGAGGCAAGGCTCAATATTGATATCAATGTGCACCCTCTGTTTTAATGTATGTTCATTGCCAGAGGAATCATTTCAGATTACCTGTTTTCAAGTTCGAGAATGGATGACGAACTAAATTTCAATGCGAAAAGTGCATCTTCCTGCTCGGCTGCCAGGTGAAACCGTCC
>JAJRTM010000090.1 GCA_024278285.1 Planctomycetota bacterium | reverse complement strand
CGTTGTTGCAGATACTTCATTTTCTCAAACTTAACTTCTGATCTATAAAAACGGTTCTTCCTCTATTTTAATGGCTGAAGATTTGAAAAAGCCACGGATGAACCCAGCACGGCTGGTTTATTCTGATAGCCGTAACCAAACTGATATTTTTCTATAACTTGCGAGCCGTTCGCAAACTTTTACCGTTAGCAATACAGGTTTTCACGAATAAATTCTTCTACAGAAGCAAAACGACAGAATATGACCTTTTCTTCCTGGTGGCATTGCTAGAAACGCTTGTTTTGACAGTCGTAGCAAAAACTGTAGCTTGAAAATTTACGCAAGGCACAAAAAAGAGTTCTTATTGATTCATTTGACGTAACAATTCAGAGGAGATGGCTCGGATCAGATTGTTATTTGAGTGGCATTTTTATTGATCTGTGTTTAATCCGTGTTCATCCGTGGCTCTTTTTCTTTTAGCCATTAAGTTCTGCGAAGAACCATAAAAACCAAGTACGTAATCATCATGACCAGACAGCTTGAAAACCTCCGCAATATCGGCATTATCGCGCATATCGACGCCGGAAAAACAACCACCACCGAACGCATTTTGTTCTACACCGGGGCCTCGCATCGCATGGGAAATGTCGATGATGGCACGACAACAACCGACTTCGACCCGGCTGAATCCGAACGCGGGATCACTATTTATTCCGCAGCAATCACCTGCTTCTGGAAAGAGAACACGATCAACATTATCGACACGCCCGGCCATGTCGATTTCACCGCAGAAGTCGAACGTTCGCTACGAGTTCTCGATGGAGCCGTCGTCATTTTCAGTGCGGTCGAAGGGGTCGAAGCTCAAAGCGAAACCGTCTGGCGACAAGCCGACCATTACGCCGTCCCCCGCATCTGTTACATCAACAAAATGGATCGCATCGGGGCAGATTTCGAACGAACCCTGAAACAAATGCAATCCCGACTGTACGCCAAGCCGATCCCGGTCACCATTCCAATCGGAGCCGGACCGCCCCACAATCCCGATCCGTTTCGCGGCGTGATCGACCTGCTCTCAATGAAAGCACTCTTCTTCGATCCAGATTCACGAGGCGAAAACATCCGGGAAGAAGAAATCCCCGAAGACCTGCAAGACCAGGCAGAACTTTCTCGCATGGAGTTAATCGAAACAGCAGCCGAGTTCGATGACGAATTGATGAATGCGTATCTCGAAGGGGAAGCGATCTCAAACGAACAACTGATCCCGGCTCTTCGCAAAGGAACGCTAAAGCGAGAAATCCAGATCACGTATGCCGGGTCTTCGCTCAGCTATATCGGCGTGCAACCGATACTCGATGGCGTCAATTATTTTCTGCCCAGTCCGCTCGATCGTCCCCCGGTCAGCGGCAATAACATGCACCCGAAAAAACCACAAATTGTTGAACGTGCCCCCTCAACGAAGGAACCTTTTTGTGGTCTTGTTTTCAAAATTGTCGCCGAGCAACATGCCGACCTCTATTTTGTCCGCGTCTATTCCGGCATTCTGAAAAGTGGCTCACGCGTTCTTAATCCGCGAACAGGCAAAAAAGAACTGATCAACCAAATCTGGCACATCCAGGCAGATTCCAAAGAAAAAATCGAAACCGAATCTATCGTCGCAGGCGAAATCGCAGGCGTCGTCGGCCTGAAAAATTCTGCCACCGGCGATACCCTTTGCGATCAAAAAAAACCAATCGTGCTGGAAACAATCACCTTTCCGGAAACCGTTATTTCGATGGCTGTCGAACCGGAAACAAATGCAGAACGAAAAAAACTGGACGATATTCTCGCCCGGCTCGAAAAACAAGACCCCACATTCCATTGCATCACCAGCGAAGATACCGGTCAGAAAATCATCAGCGGCATGGGAGAGTTGCATCTCGAAGTGATTAAAGATCGAATTCAACGCGACTTCAAGCTGAATGTAAAAGTGCATAAACCGCGTGTCAGTTATCGGGAGACAATCACAAAAACCGTTACAGGCACCGGCGAATTTCATCAAACCACCCCCAACGGCAACCGCGAAGCAGCAATCTCGATTGAACTGACTCCGCTCGATTCGGACAAGCCGGTTGAATACGCTAATAAACTCAAACCAGACGCCTTACCCGCGGAACTGCGTAAAGTTCTCGATGAATCCGGCAGTCAACTTCTCGGAGCCGTTGGCTACTACGGCTACCCGCTCATGGGATTACGTTTGACCGTCACCGGCGTCAAATACTCATCGGGAGAAACCGACGACATCGCAATCAACGCCGCGCTGGATCGCGCCTTCGAACACGCGCTTTCTGCAGATAATATTGTGCTGCTCGAACCAATTATGAAACTGGAAGTTGTTTGCCCGGACGAATTTCTGGGAAACATTCAAGCCGATCTGCAAATCAGACACGCTTCCATTTTCGGACAGGAACAACGCGGACACCTCTCCGCAATTCAAGCCGAAGTCCCGCTGGCCAACATGTTCGGCTACTCCACACAAGTCCGCAGCCTCTCACAAGGTCGAGCCTCCTACTCCATGTCCCCCCTCAAATACGCCCCCGCACCAAAAAGCGTCCTGGAAAAAATGCTCGGATAACCAAACCGGCAACCCGCTAGCCGCCGGTATTGTCTATTGCCTGACATGGAGTATGTGCCGGTTACCGATGACCGGCGGCTAGCGCCTTGCCGGTTACAATTAAGCGATATCCGACAGTAATTATTCGAGCGATCCTTACGGTTCCCAAGAAACAATTTTTGCTCCTCCGTGGATAATTCCGTTGTGGTGATTGTCGCTTAAATCCTGGATATATTTTGAATCATTTTTTGTAAATCGATAATGCAGGATCGTGTTTGCATCCGTTTTGAAATGCTTGGGAACCTGAAAATCGTCCTCGTAACAGACTCCTTTCGATATCCGCACTTCTCGTATCAGTCCCTTAAACAAACTGCGAAACCCGGCTTGCGGTCTCCCTTCAAGTTGAGGATCGGGATTGGCGCCAATGTAAATTGAAAGGGGGGATGCGTGGTGTCGACGTCGAACAGGAACGCCTAATCCCTGTCTTTTCCCATTCACAAACAGTGACAAACCGATGCCATCGTAAATCGCCGCAACATGATTTACTGATCCCTCGATAAGTGTCGTTGATGACTTCTTTTTTACGAAACTGACACCATCATGAAATTGAAAAAAAGGATATCCTCCATCAAAAAAACTCAACGACATACCGGCAGTTTCTGCATTACAAATCAATTCCATTTTTCTAGGTAAATCAGTAAAATCGTGAACGAATTTGGCTTCAAATGTAATCGGTATTGAATCGAAATACTTGAAATCTGTCTCGATAAAGTCATCAATTCCATCCATTTCAAGGGCGTATTGATATTTCTTTTCATCCAAAATGATATTCTTTTGTTCTTCTTTTAACCCGGCATTTTTTATCTCGGCATTGCCTTCTGCTATTTTTTGAATCGGTTCGTGTTTT
>JAJRTM010000957.1 GCA_024278285.1 Planctomycetota bacterium | reverse complement strand
GATCCGTCTCTTCACCATACGTCAGACGCGCAGGGAGATCCGTAAATATCAGACGATTGATGACTCCAACCGTGAGTTGGTGGAGCCGCTGAACAGTTGGCAGATGCTGCTCGGCCGCAGTATTGTCGTCAGCGCCAGAAAGTAATTCATATTATCACTCTTACATAACTGGAACGGCTTCTTTCGGCCAGAAGCGGCCATTAGTTGTTGATACGGATTCCAACATTTGTTACTGATTATAGATTATGACTCTGAAGTAAATATCTCAAGATGGCGGCATGATTGAAGAAGTAAGCCTATCCGTAAAATTGGAAGGTTTCCTTGCTCAACTTTTTGATCTACCGTAGGAAGGTAGGATATATGCCATGATCGATAAACAACCAAATGAGAAAGAAAAGGGGCGGGAAAAGTGAGTAAAGAGGCTTTGCCAAGAATCCTTCGATCACACCCAATTCCAAAAATCGCAGACAAACCATTCCATATTTTTCGAGATGCGGAAGAATTAAAAAAACATCCTGCTTACGGAGCTGCGAAAGCTGGAAATCCGGCAGCAGCGATACGTTTTGTGTCAGACATAGTAACACCTGAGAACATTGAGGAGATAAGGGAACGACTTGCGCCTAGTACAGTGTTCGTTGCAGCCATGTCGATCGAGGCATCGGGCATAAACCGAATACCTCCTATTTTGGCTGGGTTATATGCGGCCGCTGTGGATGGTTCAACGTCGTATAATATTGATCAAATAACCAAGGCCTATCATACTGGTGCAAACGCAATGGAACGGATGATTGCTAGACCACTATTTGCTGGCGAGGTGAAGGCCGGAGCCAACCACGTAATCGTAGATGATGTGACCACGTTGGGGGGTACTATTGCAGAGGTTGCAGATCACATCCAACGAAACGGTGGGTTAGTGGTTGGGGTAGCAGTCTTGGCGGATGCAAGCAGAACTGCTACAATTTGCGCTTCGAAGAAGCACGTAACCATTATTGAAAGGAGGTTTGGAGATGAAATTAGAAAGACATTCGGCATCGAACCGGCAGCACTCACAAGCAGCGAAGCAACATACATCGCCAACTTCCGAGATGTTGAGCAAATCAGAACGCGAGTCGCTAAGGCAAGCCGCGAGAGAGACGAGCGCTTGCGTTCAAAAGGCATTCAGCCACATCAATAGACAAACACAGTTCTAAGCCATTCGGACGAGCCACAATAGGGAAAATTACAGCTCCCATTCAATTATTTTGTAAGTTTAGCGCAATTCTATTGATCTTTCGGCTGACGAACATGGGTCATGAGGAATGCTCTGAACATAACACGAACCATAAGTCACTTTGAACGGACTCGAAACATGCACTTCTACTGCTTCATTCCAGCGTCCAACTAAGGCACTAAAGTCCTGAATATCGGGAATAATATCAGCTGATGAAGCTGTCCAAGAGATTGGTGTCTGCATAACTATTTCTCCGTACTCCAACCAGATTTAAAGGAAATATGTTCAAAGCCCCTTTGAGGCATGGATTTAAGCAACTCCGATACACCCACCTGCACCGCACTGTTCAAACATCCCTGCATGGAGGCCTGTACTATCTGCTGAATTAAAGCCTGAATCTGTGCCTGATCCATCCCAGCAGGAAGTGGCGGTAAGTTTATCGTTGGGGGCGTGAAAGTACCTAAGTTCAATGTCAGATTGGGTGGCACTTGGCGCAATCGCCTCACTTTCAGCGACTTTTTGCAAACATCGAACCGGGCCTCGCTCTCAACCGAGGCCAAGCAGAGATCATCCCACGTATGCTCATCCAGATCATGCTCGATCAGATGCTCATCTGGCTGAAAGGGCTCCTCTAAGCAAAACAAATCTTGATATTCTTTATAGAGCTGCCACATGAGATCATCGACTTCAACGTCTTCTGCATTTTTTACATGGCCCAAGCCGAGGTATTTCTTGGCTTCGGTCCTATTGATTGCGTGATTGTGGGAGTATACTTCTGACGAAAGATTCTTAATGATACTGTTATTTTCTTCCTCTAAGAAAGGTTTGGCTCGCGTACTCAAAAGTCGGAGCCCCACAAGTTTTGTTTCCTCCAACAGGCGGTTTACAGAGCCAAGCGCAAGCGGGTGAACCTTTTGGGTCAATTCGCGGAGCCCTTCCATTGTTTCGTCCGGTCTCTCACAACCAAATCTTTTCAGCAGAGAAAAATATCCGGTTACGTCTTCAACCGAAACAGGCAGGCGCTCCCTCGTTTCTCCTTCGGTTGGATTGTATGGCCCTTGGGTGATGGTTGCATCAATTGGGCCAAGTTCTGCCTTTTTGGTCATTACAATCTCATCGGCACCGAGGCAAATGACGGTAGCTGCAGAATGGCACCGATATGGTACAAGAACACTGAAAGAACCTTTGTGGCAATACTGTCTAAACATTGACACCAGAGTCCACGGCACATCGCTTGCACCGCCACGACTGTAGAGGAAAAGATCAAGCTTGCCCTTTTCATCGCTTCCTGACTCAATGATGTGTTCGTGAATCACAGATATGACATCTGGCATTATCGAGACAGCTAGCCCCTGACGGTCACTTGTGCAGTATGCAATTACGCGCGATCCTCGCTTCTCTTCAATTTGCTTGATAAGCTTTATGCGCTTTTTTCTACTCATGCTTTTTCAATTTTCCTGTTTTGCCAAATATTTATATTTCATCGTTTTGATTATCTTAGCAGAGTATTCTTAGATTTGGCAATAAGTAGTCTTTTCCAATATGAAATGAGTCTGAAATCGTCATTTGTTCTGTTCATCATAGGGGATGCTTATCCAGATGAACGAAAGGAAGATAAAGACGGTTGCAGATATTGCAGTATTGCTGGCTGGAACAGATCAGGCCGAG
>JAJRTM010000089.1 GCA_024278285.1 Planctomycetota bacterium | reverse complement strand
GAATGATGCGTTTCAATTACAAATTCATTACCAGCGGATATCATTTCGGATTCCCTGTTTCATCACGATTAACCAGAATTTTCCTAACGCCTATTTCACTTCACACCGTAGTAGTTTTCCGTGCAATGCGTTGAGGAGGTTATCGGTAGCGATTTCTGCCATTTCGTTTCTTGTTTTCGTGGTGGCACTGCCGATGTGTGGAGCGACAACGCAATTGGGAAGATGCAGGATTTCATCTGATTGCGCTGGGGGTTCGGGGTCGGTCACATCTAAACCGGCTGCGCCGATCTTTCCTGTTTTCAAGGCCTGGACAAGATCCGGTTGATTGTGGATGCCCCCTCGGGCGGTATTGATGAAGATCGCATTTGACTTCATCTTTTCGAATGCGTTTGAATCAAACAGTTTATTAGTTTCGGCGTTCAAGTCGGTATGCACAGAAATGAAATCAGAATCAGCAAGCAGTTGATCGAAACTGACTCGCCGTGCCTGGAGGTTTTGATCCGCTTCGGGTTTGTCGCTGCGGCTGGTGTAAATCACATTCATCCCCCAGCCACCCTGGCAGCGTTTCGCCATCGCGTAACCGATACGACCCATCCCAACGATACCAATCGTTTTACCAACCAAATCCCAACCGATATGGCCCAACGGTTCCCAGGCTTTCCATTCTCCTGCCTGGATCGATTCGTGAACTTCTATCATTCGTCGGGCAGCGGTGATGAGTAACGCAAAGGCAAGATCAGCGGTAGCATCTGTTAGCGCCCCCGGTGTATTGCCAACCGCGATCCCTCTTTTGCTTGCTTCTTCAACATCGATATTGTTGACGCCGACTGCATATTGGCTGACTACTTTCAATTGGTCGCCAGCCGCATCAAACAATTCGGCATCCATTTTATCTGAAAGCATTGTCAACAGCCCAGCACACCCCTTGACCTTTTCCAGCAAAACTTCACGAGAAGGTGGCAACGGGCCGGGCCAAACTTCTGTATCGCATTCTTGAAGCAGCCTGTTCAATCCGACAGCAGGATATTCTCTGGTGACAAATACTTTGGGTGCAGGCATGGCTTATAATAAGATCCAGTATGTACAAATAGTCGTGTTTATCGAAACCTCCCGAAAGAGATTTCCACTCGGAAGGGTATTATATCTGGCAATTTGTGAATCTGCCAGTCTGCACGCATCATGTTTGTCGTTGCGTTTGTTTTAGATTTGCGGATTTTATCAATAAGTGAGTAGGCATCGTTAACGTTATCTGTTTCAAAAGGGAAACATAGGCGTCTTGCAGAAGAAACATGTGTTATGCTTGCATCATGGTCTGTCAGAATGTTTGTTTACCAAAATGAACTGGCATGACATTATTTGTGATTATCAACAAAAAAACCTTGATATTAGGAACAAGTCCGGAGACATTGAAGAAGATTCGTTCTTCTCCGGACTGGCATAGAGGCCGGTTATGGAATCGTTACATGAAATTGTTTTTGTTGTTGCAGTTGTTGGTTACACGCTTGCAGCAGTTATTTGGGACCAGGCGTATTGGAAGATCCCGAATAAATTAACACTCCCGATGTTTTTTGCAGGGTGGGTGTATCAAGGTTATTTCAGTGGCCTTTCCGGGATCGGTGATGGAGCATTAGGCTTCCTGATTGGTTTTGGAATATTATTTATTCTCTGGATCATCGGTAGTGGTGGTGGCGGGGATGTAAAACTGATGGGCGGACTGAGTGTCTGGCTCGGCTTCCGATGGTCGTTGTACGTATTTATTGGCAGCACGTTGATTGTCATTCTTGTGACTGCAATTATTGTTGCGGGCAATATGTTGACGATCGGCCCGAAGAAAATGAAGAAGAAATTACTGGCAACGGGTAAGCCAACCAAAGCCGGCGAGAAGCGGAAGCAGGAAACCATTCAGGAAAAACAGAAGCGACGCATCATGGCTTATGCGATGCCGATCGCGATTGCCACCTGGGGATTGTTGATTGCTTCGTACACATTACAGAAACCGTTACTCCCCTGGCTGATGTAGCAGTTAGAGATGTAAGTAATTACGGAGAGTAGACATTCCTGTCTGCCCTGAAAACGATAGGGATCAGAATAGGGGTAGATAAAACAGACAGGAATGTCTGTGCTCCCAAAGTGATTATACAAATAGAGTAACAAGCCACGGATGAAATTGGTGAGAATCAGATGAAACGTATTCAAAACAATAAAACGAAAAGCAGAAAAGCTTTATTAAGCATGGAGCTAGTTTTAACGCTCCCGCTTTTGATGCTGGTTCTGTTTGCTGTTTTTGAATACTCGATGTTGTTTTTTGCCCGAGGCGGCGTTGTTGAAGCAAGCCGAATTGGTGCAAGAACGGCGACCTATCCGGGGGCGTCTTTAGAAGTGATCGAACAATCTGTCGTTCAGTCGCTGGGGCCTCAGTTGAATCAGAATGTGAGTGTTTTCGTCGAACCAGGACAGTTTTCGGGGGATCGGGTTGTCGTTGTTGTCAAAGTGCCAATGGCTGCCGCTTCTCCAGATTTACTCTGGCCAATCGGATTTGGGTTGCAGGGAAGATATCTTATTGCGGAAACCGTAATGGAAAGAGAATAAGGAAAGTATGGGAGAGTTTATCTTATTTGAAGATTGCTCCCCCAATACTGCGAAAGCTGGAAAACGCATCTATCGAATCTATTGACAAGTATTGTTAGCTGGTCAATAACAGAAAACATCGTTTGCTCGATACCGAGCCACCTTAACTTTTTTGGAGTGGGACTGTGAGAAATATAACGCCTGCCTTTATTACCTTATTGATGCTGGCCATCGTGGGTGTACTGATCGCTGTGTACATTGCGCGAAGTATGATGCCCAAGCCGGTTGTCGAAGAGCCGATTGGAACGCGGACCGTTCCAATGGCGGCTGCGGATATTCCAGCCGGGACGTTGCTCACGAGCGATCATATCGTTTTGGGCTTTCTGAAAAGAGATAAGCAAACTCCCGATACCATCACTAATAAAGATGTCATTGTTGGTCGTTATGCTTTGAAAGACCTCAAACAAGCCAAGCCGATTCGTACTGGTGATCTTTATGCACCAGGGATGCGTCCACCTTTCAAAGTGACTCCAGGAATGCGTGCAGTCACAATCGGTCTGGGAGACAGCACCGCTGTGGTTGATGGATTAATCAAACCAGGTGACTATGTCGATGTGCATCTGACGATTGATGATAACTCTTCGGATAAACGATACCGTGGCGGTTTCACGATGACGATGTTCAAAGGCGTGAAAGTGCTTGCCATGAATCGGTTGACTCATCAGGCAACGTTGAATCGGGGTAGTAACACGGTTACATTCGAGTTAACTCCCGCTCAATCCAATATTCTACTTCAGGCAAAAACAAAAGGAACGCTCAGCGTTACCTACACACCTAACGGTGCAGGTTCCGGAGGTGTTTCGATTGCTAAAGCAGACAGAGCACATTTTGAAGAAATCCTTGGTCTTCCGGATTTCCCGAAACGGAAAAGACCATTCACAACGGAACTTTATCGTGGTTCAAGTCGTTCCGTCATCCGGTATCATGACGAAGATGATGACTACGATGACCGTAACTATGACTACGACCGCAACAACCGGGCAACTCCCTGGGTTGAACAACCAGGTTGGGCTCCACCGCGTACTGGAAGTGGCGGAGGCTACGGTGGCAACCGGGGTGGTTGGGGTGGCAACCGAGGTGGTTACGGTGGCGGCTACCAGGGTTCCCAGAATGATACGAACCAACGTGGTCAGCAGCAACCATCTCAGCAGCGAGCACCACAACAGCGAGCCCAGAATAATGCCCGTGGCAACCACGCAGCATAATTTTAGAAAGTGATCTGGATAAAAGAGTTTGCAGATTGCTTTCGATTGACATCTGACAGGAGAAATGGGAGAGGATCTCAGTGAACCGTTTACGCATCAACCAACAGCCCGCGACAAACCGTCGTGGCTCTTTAATGCCAGCCATTGCTTTTGCATTGCTTGTCATTGGAGCAGTCGCGGCACTGGTTCTCAATCGCCTGTGGATTGATGCCGCTGAGGTTGAACTTCGAAACGCTGCCGAAGCCGCTGCACTTTCTGCCGCCCGAGAATATCTGGGGGATCACCTGCTGTT
>JAJRTM010000956.1 GCA_024278285.1 Planctomycetota bacterium | reverse complement strand
TGCTTTAGAAAGATCGATCTTCACCGAACCTCCTTGCGGAAAGTAAATGGCATACGCTTTACCTGGATTTGCCGCCAGATAGGCTTCGTTGGAATCGCGATCAGAAAGCAAGTGGTTGGCTGGATCGACCTCCCACAATTTGATCACGGATTCCAACTTGCGAGCCGCCTTGATCGCTGCAATAGCTTTGGGAGAGAAACCCAAACCTGCATCAGGACGATGAAACCGGGCAGAAGCGGCTCCGCCAATGAGGTGACGCCAGAACCTGCCGATGCCATCCTGACTGGAGTGACCAAACTTATTACCATCCGCGCCATAAGTTTTCACGGTATTAATGGGGCGAGGTTTATTCATTAACCGCTTCCGCAACGCCTGGAAATTGTCCCAATGTTTTTGACGTTTCTGGTGATTATTCTGGGAAACATCGATAAAATCGTAACGCTCGGGATGATCAATTGTGCGACGGTGATGCGGTCCGCTGAGGTTCCAGTCGTCCCACATTTCGGTAATACAAACCGGTTGATTCGTTTTATTTGAACGCTGGCGAATAAATTCTGCCCAATAAGTGCTCCAGGCTTCTTCGCCATTGGTTTCGTTATCGATGCAGTATAAAACGTGTCCGTATTTCAATGAATACGAAAGCATTTTCTCCACGAATTTCTGCTGATACTTCAAAACGATTTTATTGTTTTTCTGTTTTGGTGTCGTGAAGAAAAACGGCTGCTGATTGGCTCCGGGATGTCGCGGATATTTTTCTGCCAGCCCCGATTGCTGCTTCGTGTAGTTCACGTTATTGACCGGATTATACGGATGAGGCGGCCATTTATTGGTCGAGTAATCAAACCGATCCCAAACTTCGATCTGAACGATAATTTCTCGCTCGCCGGTCCATTTCAGCATGTTCTCAAAACGGGTCCAATACTCCGGGTTCCATTGATCGAGATCGTATTTCCCATTTTTCAGTTGATGAAAAGGATAAACTTCAAAACCTTTATCGTGTCGATCACTCATTGTGTTACGAATATAATTTCCACCCACGGTTTGTATCTGATCAAGATGCTTTTTCAATTCGGGCAACTGAAATAAATTGTCATCAACCGATCCCCCCAACAGCAATACCTTTTCCCCCTGATACTGCCAGTAGAAAGGATTTGTTTCACTTGGGCGAATACGATTCGAAACAACAATCGGCTCAGCAGCATGAGCAACCACCGAGAAACAAACAACAAAAAGCAGGAATGAAAATTTTATCCAAGACCATTTTGTTGGGAGCAGGTTAAGTTTGGGGGAATCATTTGAGGAATACATGGCTGTCCTCCTTTGAAAGGCGTTTTACTCATTGTTATGTATCGGGAAAGATTTCTAAATATATTGCTTAGCATGCAACAGAAGGCCTGTTGCGTTTCCACTTCTTACGGAAGTGATCGCCGCGCGAGCGCAACGATTAAGGCCCCGGTGTCTCTCACCGCATAATTTAGTAAGATCGTTATATTCTTGTAGGGCCAGTTTTTCGCTTCCATCTTGACGATTTGCATAACGGATTCATACTGCCAGTGATTATTTGCCAGGAAATTGATCCATAACGGTTGTAAAAGTTGTTGATACAGATGTCGTTGATCACTATGTTTCTTTTTCCCATCGGGTTCTTCTGAATCGGTTATTGGCTCCTGGATCAAATATCCCATCATCGCACAGACAATTGAAACTGCCAATATAAAGTAAAATTTGAAGAAGAATTCACTTCGTTCAATTTCTGTTTCATAAGGGACATAAGTTACCCAGAGGTAGCTGAAGCCCCCGATTAAAGGGACGAGAAAAGTTACAGGAGTAATCAACTTTCTCAGTGTTCGTCGTATTTTTGGCAACGATACCGATTGTTGATTAGCTTCTTCAGGGATTTCAACACGATAGCACTGCCTCAATAGCTGTATTGCGTTCGCTTTCATCTTTTCCGGTTCTGTTTCTGCTTCGGTGTGCATTGCGGGGCAGTCGTTGACCATCCAGGTCCAGAGGTTGAGGAAGTTTTTTTCGTCAAGCGTGGATGAAAAACAATCCAGAATTTCTGAATCATCCTGTAGGACAGAGAGCTGGAACTGGATCAATTTCTCCTGAGCGATTTCCGGGGTATTGAGGATGTAATCGCGCAGCATCTCATGAAAACGTCTTCGCAGAATCGTATGATCCTGATTCAGAAATCTTCCCAGACTGTTGTGATACAGCCGGATTAAATCGGCTTCATCAAAAATGTTGTCGAGACTATAAAACGGCAGCAGTTCGTAATGCGATTCCAGATATTCTTTTTTCATCTCCAGCCAGTCGGTGAGCTCGTCGAATTCCGGTTGATACAAACCGTGGCTGTATGCGATCCTGCGGGCTTCATCAATTTTCCATTGCATCGCATTCAACATCTGAACGTAGAAAATAAGTTTTTCCTGTTCATTTGGATCAAACAGAATTACTTCACAGCGATCGAGTGTTTCCTGAAAAGTTTCGAAAGAGGCTTCTCGCAGCAGTTCGAACCAGAGAGGTAACGTCACCCGGAAAAAACGATGTGTGGTAATAATTTCTGCTAGTTGAAGTAAATATTGAGCCAGATGCGATTCGTCTATGAATCGATCTTCTGGCAGTTGCTCAAAGTAATTTGAGAGTGCCTGAATGAGAATATGAGGTTCCGTTGCCTGCTCGATCCCGCGCAGTAACCATGTTTCAAACTGGGGCGGTTCGCCCGGTTCAGGTTGATCGATAACGACATCGGACAGAATGGCCAGCTTTAGAAAATCGTCCGGCTGTTTCGGTGTTTTTGCTTCCAGTTCCGCATACAGATCTTCCGGTTGTTCTTTTTCGAGCCGCGTTTTCCAGGACGATTCAACGGAAACATTCATCGGTGCCGAAACTGGCCCTTGAATGATAATCGGTTCGTCGTTGTTTTCTACAGAGTTCTCGTCGCTGCCAGACTCTGATTTTGCATCAATGGCAATCTCATCATCGGGCGTTGTTTCCTGTTCGTCTTCCCAATAGCCGTATTCAATTTCCTGTTGGAGCTGTTCATAAGCGGCTCGGATTTTTTTGAACTCTTCCGGAAACCGCTCCGGTTTGAATTGGCGGATCAATTTCCCATAAGCACGCTTGAGCGCACGCTGATCGCAACCGCGTTGAAGCTGAAAAAACTTCAACGGGTTCCCAGGGAGCAAATTCCAATTCGGAGTTTCGGGCATGGTATTTAATAAATTACGTCCTTAGTATCTTATCAATGAAATGCTGCGCAAAAGTGGCAGAATATTTTGTAGCTACCGTCGCCAGACGGTGGAAATCGGGTTAGTAATTCGTCCACACTCTGGCGAGTGTAGCTACAGCCTGTTTGGTTCCGGTTTATCCGGGTTAGGAAAGAAAGTAAATCCATCTTATTAAAAAGAAAAGTAGGATAATAATTTGCGCAATATTTACCCAACATCCCTCACCATCTTCTGTGGAAATGTCTGGTTGCCTATTCGTTTCTATTTGTGTTCTGACCAGTTCCTCCAAGGCTTGCTCAGACGGATCGGTGTAGCCAGATGGTTGCCCTTGCTGTTGCACAACAGACTCTACTCGCGCAGGTGTTTCCTCAACAAGTGTTACCTCCGAAGTTTCAATCATTGCGAGCCACTGCGGGACGAAGTGAGTGAGTTGTGGATACTTTTCTCGCAGAGCCGAGACCGATTCCTGAATTCGTGTGAACTCGATGTATCTTTGGGTTGGTATCGCCGTTCGTAATTCCAATTCGCTGGGGACTGCGTTATCGCTCCATAAAAGACGGTTTTTGAATCGCTCGACAAACAGGGGATCGAAATCGAGATCTTTTTCCAGTTTTTTTATCTCTTCATCCAAAGCGGAAACCTGTTGTAAATGCTCCAGGCTGATTTTGAATTCTGGCGGTGCCTGTTTCGATAATTCATCGATTTTACTTTCGCGTTCTTTGGCAGAAAGAGTCCAGAATTCGTAACGAAATTCCTGTAACTGCCAGTACAATTCCTGCCGGCGGGAGAGGGTATAATTGAACGTACCTTGAGCGTTACCCGCAAGAAAATCGCGGCGGGCGGCAATCATTTTCTCGGTTTCGTACGATAAATCGAGCGAGAAAACCTGTTTGAGATAATCACCTTTATTCAAAATTATTCAGATTCGTTCTCGTCCATTTCGTGATAGTTGGCTCCCAGTTCGCTCAGCACGATCAGCAGGTTTTCTCTGGCTGATTCAAAATATTCCCGCTCGTTGCTCGCCATCGCATCTTCATACTGATTGATAGCCATCTCCAACCCTTCGCGTTGATGCGGGCTGACTTCACCGACCAGTTTTTCACAGAACAACAGTAATCTGCGGTTTCGACTATCATCACGCGGGTAGTATTTCAGCTTCTGCAATTTTTTGACGGCTTGTCTCATTTCCCGTTCGTCGAGTCCCTGGGCATTATTCGCCAGCACAACCGATGCTTTTTTGCCGGTCTCATCAACAATCGCTTCCACTTCGAGAATGCCGTTCATATCGTAAGTGAAACGGATCAGAACGACTTTCCCCTTCGGTCCACTTGGAATGCCGCGAACTTTTAACTCGCCCAGAAACAAATTCCCTTCCACCTTGCGATGCTCACCCTGATAAACGCAAATGCTCATTTCTGTTTGATGATCGTGAATTGTTGACACCGAATCTTCTTTGGATACAGGAATCGTTGTATTGCGATGAATGATCGGCATGAAGTACCCGGTAGCGATGCGGGAACCGAATTCCTGCGAAACTTCGACGCCGAGTGTGAAAGGGCAGACGTCCGTCATAACCATATCATCGACCGCGCGATCATCCGCAATGAGTGCAGCCTGCACCGCTGCCCCCAGCGCGACAACTTCATCCGGGTTGATCTCGCACAACGGCGTCTGCTTCAGTTTATCAATGACAAATTCCTCCATTAGAAACATACGCGTTGCCCCGCCGACAAAAATGACATCGCCAACATCTTCAATTCCCTTACGCGCATCTCGTAATGTTTTCAAAACCGGTCGAGAGATGCGATCCAGCAGGTGTTGCGTTTCCTGTTTGAAACTTTCCCGCGTTAATGTGACTTCTTCGGGAGACTGCGAAAACGTTCCATCCTGCTGGGGAATGCGGATTGTTGCTTCTTCCTGTTGCGATAATAGCTGCTTGGCTTGTTCGCATTCGTGCGACAATCGGGCAATCATCAATGGATATTTAAGTTCGGCTGCTTCGAAATTGATCTTCCGTTTTTTGAGAATGCTCGAAACAATACGGTCCGTGAAATCTTCGCCGCCCAGGATCGATTCTCCTGCAGTGGAAATAATTTCAAGGTTCCCCTCAAAAATTTCCATGACGGTGACATCGAATGTGCCGCCCCCCAGATCGATTACGAGAAGCGATTTATCTGCATTTCGGTCATGGAAACCGTAAGTGAGTGCCGCTGCGGTCGGTTCGTTAATGATGCGAAGGACATTCAGTTCCGCCAATTCGCCCGCAAACTTTGTTGCCCGCCGTTGGTAATCGTTGAAGTAAGCAGGGACCGAAATAACAACATCAACAACCGCTTCTTTCAGAAATGCTTCCGCATCTGCTTTGAGTGATTTCAATACCAGGCTGGAAAGTTCAGGGGCGGTAAAATGTTTTGAGCCGATTTGAATTTTCTGCTCGGTCCCCATCAAACGCTTGAATCGAGAAGCAGTCTGTGCTGGTTTCGTTACTCGCAATTCTTTCGCAGCGGCACCGACAATGACCTGACCATCATCAAGAAATCCCACAACCGAAGGCGTTAAAATCTCACCATGTGCATTCGGAATTAAAACCGGTTTCCCATCCTGAAAAACAGCACAAAGGGAATTCGTTGTTCCCAGATCGATACCAAGAATCATATTGAAATATCCAATCAACCAATACAAAAGTCATCTTGAGCAGTAAAAGGTAAGACAATCTCAACCAGATGAAAGTTCATTGATAACCCAGCACGGCTGATCTGTTCTGACCTCCGTAACCAAAAACTTTTTTTAGAAAGATGCGCACCGTTCGTAAACTTCTAAAATGAGTAGCCCAGCACGACTGGTTCATTCTGATAGCCGTAACCAAACTGATATTTTTCTATAATTTGCGCACCGTTCGCAAACTTTTACCGTTAGTAATACAGGGCTTGCTGATAAAGCTGTTTGCCCTGTTATTATTGCGGGAAGTTTCTACTCTTTCGACCTCGGGTGCATCGGTTTTCGT
>JAJRTM010000955.1 GCA_024278285.1 Planctomycetota bacterium | reverse complement strand
TTGTACAAAATTCTGGTTTGCCTTGGGCTTGCAGTGGAAGCGTTGTTATGTGGCGTGCTTTGTTCCTGCTGGTTCAAACGAGTGTTGACGGCTTTGGTTTGTGCCGTGGTCTTATTTTTCGTCAGTCTGTTTCTGATAAAATATAGCCTTGATGGATTTCAGTTTCGCAATTCTCTAAATGATGAGATTGCCTCGTCGCTGACTCATATTTCTCTGATCCTGCTGCTACTCATCGGCAACTGGTATTCCATCTATCGCTGGTTTGCGGGGAATCGTCGTGGCTTTTCGCTTTCGATTTCGTTGCCGCGATTTCGGACCGGTATGACGTCGCGATTTCACGAATGCTCACCACAAAAACGATTCATCACCCGCATCATCTGGTACGAACTTCGCCAACATGCGTTGATCTGGCTGGCGGTTGCTTCCGTAGTATTCTTTTTGAATGTCCCATTCTACTCTAGTGCCACATACTTTTGGGGTATTCCTTTCTTAACCTGTTATGTCGTGCCGTTACTGATGGGACTAATTTCCTGTTACAGCGAACAGAACCGGGACCGCGCTCGCTTCTGGTATCAACGGGGGGCTTCAACTGCCACTTATTGGTGGAGTAAAAATGCTGTCTGGTTAACCGTAGTCGGATGCCTTCTCTTCATGCAATCATTCTGGATACATCTTCCTTCTCTCATGGAGCAAGCTATTCAACAAAGCGGTAGGAACCACTACACTAATTTTGGCATGGGCTTATCAGTAGCCACCGTCCCGCAATTGACCGACTTCCCGTCGAATCTCTGGGTCTATGTGCTGCTGCTGCTTTATTTTATCGGGCAATGGGCAATTGTGCGGGTGCCGCATGCGATTTTGGCTGCTGTTTGTGCGGTAGTCGTCTCGGGTTCCGGCATTGTTATGATGAACTTGTGCCAGGTCGCTTATGTTCCTTTATGGCTGGTGTTGACACCGATTATTATTTCTTTGGCACTATCCAGTTACTGGGCGTGTGACAACATGCTGCGAGACCTGCCCGACCCCGGCAACCGGCATCGCCGGCGAATGGTTCTGTTCCCGATTACAATGATGCTCTGCTTCGTCCTGTTCTGCGGTTACCGTACCCGCGGCGTTGCAACAATGCTCATCTACGGCTCCCACTTTCTCTACGAAGAGTCATATTCGCCGGAAAAGATCTTAGCTTCCCCAGATGAAGCGTATTCCGATAAATATTTCGAACTCGTGCGGTCTTTCCCGAGCTACAGTAAAATCAGCCAGCGTGCTGAAGAAATTGTGAATCGTGAAAAAAACGTAAGTCGATCAGAAAGCGGGCTTACTAAAGCAACTAATATCGAATTCAACAAACTCTACAAAGCGAAAATCAAGGAGCAGGAAGAAACATTGCTCGAACTGGCTCATCTGCTCGATTCCCGTTACAAATCGAAACAACCGATGCGTCTTAACCTGCTGAAAGGGTGGCGGTCGAAACCAGATTTTCAAAGTACTGAGCCTTTCTACGAGAAGAGCATACCCGATTATAATTTTTCCATGATGCTTCGAGAAGGATTTAATCAAGAGGAATGGTTGCTTCCCTTAACAAATAAGGAAATGATTCGCCTGCTCTGGAATCTGGGGGAAGCACACGCTCATCTGGGCGAAAATCAATATGGTTCTGTCGCGATGCCTGTTGCGTCCAATGTTTTTCTTGGCTCACTTTATTTGGAAAAGAATCTGCAACGATTGTATGACCAGGAAGATGCTGCGAGCCTGCGGGAATTGATTGAGGAATCGATCGATCGGGAATCGCGAATTACTTCGATGCAGCAGATTGTGGAACTGTGGTTTGCGTATGCGAATTATCAGCTTGATCACGATAACGAATACGTCTGGGAATACCTGCGCGGCATCCCTTGGAACGGAGCAGACAAAGCTGAACAGCAGTACGAACAATACCTGATTGAAAGGTTACTCAACCCGCCCCGCTGGACCATTCTTCCGACAGAAAAGTTTCGTGCCAGGACGCTACTCTATCCGATGAATGGTTTCTATTCGCGACAAGCACATTTATATGACAGCTTGATCGAGAAACAAATTGCTATTGATACCGTTTCAGATCGAATTGAAAACCAGCGTGAAGAGTGGTTGCAATCGGGAGAGACGCAGCGATTATTTGAATCAACATGGGCAGTGTACGACCTTTCGCGGGAATGGAGTATGAAGCGTAATTTTGACCATTACGTTGGTATTTATGCCGAGCATCGCATGCACAGAACGATGTTCGCTTTATTCGCGTTTGCGAAGGAGAAGAATCGCTACCCGGAAAAACTGGAAGAACTGGTGCCGGGCTATCTGGAAAAACTTCCCGTTGATCCCTGGACCGGTAAGCCTTTCGGTTACATCGGCCCGAATTTTGTCGGGAAAATAGACTTGCACAATAGAGACGAAAAAGAATTGACGTATCCCTTCCTGTGGACAACGAGCAGTTGGGATGACAGGTCCCGAGAAGTGGAACTGGTGGAAACAGCCGAAAAATCGCAACCGCAGCACTACATTTTCGCCAGCCGCAAAGAGTACCTCAACTATATTCTCGACAACGCTAACGTTGTCATTGGAACTTTTGAAGAAAAAGCAGGCCTGTTCGAAGTCTATGGCATCAGAGTATTGGAACTGCCGAAATTATCGAGTGATGATAAGCCGTAGGGGCTGCGATGTCGGACCACGCTGGACGCCACTGTCTGAGCTTACTCTGTCCACTATTGAGTTCATAAGATGCGACAGTAATTGTTCGAGCGATCCTAACAGATTGATAAATAATCGAGCCACTCGCAGGGGGATTTGAGGAAAGATGCCCGTTTACTCTTCAATCAGCGAGCGGATTTTGTAATTGTCGCCGAATCTTGTGTAGATGAAAATCGGCTGGCGATCCAGCGTGTAAGCTCCGGGCTGGCTTTCCCAATAAGCTCTGTTTTCCAGTGAAGCTGGCTGAGTATAGAGCAACCTCTTGCACCGTGGGCAGACGCCGCCGATTGGGCTGGTTCCTGTTTCCGGGAGCTGATGAATCAGGCAATGGCTAATGGATGTCGCTTTCATGCTTTCATCGTTGCCAATTTCGAGTCGGATTTCTACACATTTTTTCTGAAGAGGCTCTATTTTTCTTCGGCAATAACGAAACCAATCGTCAGAATCCTCATAACCGGTACAGCGTTTGGTTGTTGACAGTGTTTGATTCTTGCCAGCGTTCGGTTCTTTGTCATAGGCAGATGTACTGAAATGCCGTTCAATTGAAATTTCATTCAATTTGAGCGATAACTTCTGTATGACTAAAACATTAAATGCACGGGCTTGGGAACTGATCGAAAAACCGCTGGAAAATCCTGGTGAGTTGAAAGCGACTGTTGAGGAGCTTGCCTGCGGAACGCGAATTCTCGATTTCGGCGTGAAAGCTGAGGGCTCACTGGCAGCGGGGCTTTTGCTTTCTCGTGTTTGTATGTCCGGACTGGCGGAAATCTCGATTCTGAATGGAAAGATCGATTTGGTCAGTTGGCCGATGGTTCAGGTGACGACCGATTTCCCGGTGCAAGCCTGTTTGTTAAGCCAGTACGCCGGGTGGGAAGTGAAAACCGACAGTTACTTCGCGATGGGTTCCGGACCGATGCGAGCCAATGCGGGGCGGGAGGAAATTTTCAAACAGCTCGATTACAGCGAACAGCATCACTGTGCGGTTGGTGTTCTCGAAGCAGATAAGCTGCCCGATTCTCAAACGGCTCAGGAAATTGCAGCCAAGGCAAATGTGGAACCAGACAACCTTGTTTTGATTGTTGCACCAACAGCGAGCCTGGCGGGAAACTTGCAAATTAACGCCCGCTCGGTAGAAACAGCTTTGCATAAGCTGCACGAACTTAATTTTGATGTCAGTCGAATAGTCTCTGCAACCGGAATCGCACCGCTTTCTCCTGTCGCTGAAAATGCGTTGGCTGCAATCGGTCGGACAAACGATTCCATTTTGTATGGCGGGCAAGTGACGTTATATGTTCGCGGCGATGATGAATCGATTGAACAGATCGGCTCGCAGGTTCCCTCAAGCTCTTCTGCAGATTATGGTAAACCGTTCGAGCAGATTTTTCGTGATGTCAATTGCGACTTCTACCAGATCGATCCGATGCTTTTCAGTCCTGCTCAAATTATCTTTCAGAATATTGATACCGGTCGCGTACAATGGTTTGGTGAAACAAACGAAAACCTGCTAAAAGAATCGTTCGGTATTCAATCAAATTCGATAACCCAAGGCTAACCCGGAATCAAACAAATTTCAGCCGAGCCGGGTCAGTGATGACCTTGGTAAATGACGAATGCCGAGTGGCTACCGTTAATCTAACAGCAGAGTAATCAGGGAGTTAACACCCCCGGCTCGCCTGAAAGTTGTTCTTCCGGACTTCGCTGAGTTAAGTATTAGCCGTTTAGTAAAGTAACTCATTTTTACTTCTTCTGTCATTGTGGATCAATTTGAGTAAAATCGCCATTGCAACAAAGCAGGGAGAATGAAACAATTCAGTTGGCGGGTTAAGAAGGTGTCCAGAGTAATTATTGACATTTTTTTATTCGTGCAGTCTTGTTTTTCATCATTCAATGTTTTTCAGTCTCACCTGATACCTGATAAATGTCCTATCGATCAATAAAACGACTTCTTGGCGAAACGAGCCTGGAGCGGAAATGCCGGTTTCTGTTCGGGGGCGGGTTGATGCTGTTAATTTCAGGCAGTTTCTATTTTTATGCCCAACTGACAGCAACGATTATCGAAAAGCAGACTAAAGAAACCGCTCAACTGCTTGTTGCCCCGATTATCATGGAAAAACATCTTGATGCTGTGGATGTCGATAAGCGATATACGCAAGTCATTAAGAATATGGCGAGTACGCTGAAGCCGGATGAATTTAAGAATTATCGCTGGCGGTTGCTCAAGCCAGACCCTGTTGCAGATTCAGAATTTCGCACCAGTGATTTTTACGATGACCAGGTACTTCCCAAAATCCGCAACGGAGAAGAAGAAATTATTCTCCAGCTACCTGAGGAGAAAGAGTACCGTTATTATGCAGCAGTTCATGCAACCAAATCTTGTCTCTCCTGTCATTATCATTCAAAAACCGACGCCCAAATTGGCGAAGTGATCGGTATGGTAAAAATCACTCTCCCGCTGGATAAAATCAGAAATCGTCTGGCGACCAACAATGCGATCTTACTTGCGATGGCGTTAGTTACTTCTTTTCTGGCAATGATTGCTGCCTACGCGATTGTGCGATATGTGATCGTCAAACCAGTTTTACATCTGAAAGAAATCAGCGATGAAATTGCCAAAGGTTCGCTTAATTTGCGAGCCAATATTCGTACCGGCGACGAATTCGAAGAACTCAGTCACGCCTTTAATCGCATGCTGCGCCATCTGGTGACCGTGCAGGATGAACTCAAACAGGCAAACAGCAATCTCGATTCCAAAGTCGATGAACTGGCTCGGGCGAACTTGTCGCTGTTTGAAATGAACAAGCTGAAGAATGAATTCCTGGCCACAATGAGCCATGAATTGCGGACTCCGCTCAACAGTATTCTCGGCTTTAGCGACGTGCTCAACTCAGCAGAGAACCTCAACGAAAACCAGAAACGATATTTAAGCAACATCTCGACTTCCGGGCATCTTTTGCTGGCGATGATTAACGATATTCTCGATTTGGCAAAAATTGAGAGTGGCAAAATGGAAATTCATGCCGTCGAATTTTCGATTGCTGAATTGATGGAGGAGCTTTGCAGCAGGATCGCGCCCTTGGCTGATCGAAAAAATATCGAATTGAAATGGATCACTTCTCCCGAAATCCCACCGCTGTATCAGGACATGGGGAAGATACAGCAAATCCTGACAAACCTTCTTTCAAATGCGGTTAAGTTTACGCCCGATGGTGGTCGTGTTCGCGTTGAAATCACACCAATTTGCCTGCCCGATCATCAACAATCTTCAGATTATATTCAAATTAGCGTTGCTGATACCGGGATCGGAATCCCCCTGGCTGATCAGGAACGGATCTTCGAAAAATTCCGGCAGGCGAGTACAACTCCCGGTCAGGAAACTTTGTTGACTCGTGAATATGAAGGAACCGGATTGGGGCTTTCCATTGTGATGGAATTAAGCAAACTGCTTGGCGGTGAAGTAACACTCGAAAGTGAATTCGGCAAAGGGAGTGTATTTACCGTTCGATTGCCACAACGCGTGCAACCTGTTACCCAGCACGATGTTGAGCCAAACGATGCCCTTGAGTATCAAACTCTGGAAAGAACACGGCAACGCGCCCAGCAACTGATTAGTCATCACAGGTCTGCAAAAAACAAAGCAGAAGAGAATCCAGACACAACGCCAGTCATCGAAAATGAAGAATCGAAACGAAATGCTGGATAAATCAATTTATTGGGCTGAGTGTGGAATACAATACGATCAGTGAGGTTTTGGTTGCACGCAGCGTTACTTATTGGATACCCTTTACCGATAGTCATGTAGAACATTTAGCATCAGTTTCTTATTAGGGGAGTGATTCACGAATGAGTAGCGAATCTCAATCAACGCGACGTCATTTTATACAAAGTACCGTCACGGCAAGCTCTGCTGTTTCTCTGCCGTGGATTGTTCCTGCCCGTGCCTTGGGGCGGGAAGGGAATGTGGCTGCGAGTGAAAAAATTACGCTGGGCGTTATCGGAATCGGACCACGTTGCCGATACGTTTTGAAGGGGATGTTGACTCAGCCCGATGTACAATGTGTGGCGATTGCCGATGTGCAGGCCAGTCGTCGAGAGGCAGGGAAGAAACAGGTTGACGAATTTTATGGCAACAATGATTGCGTTTTGTATCACGATTTTCGAGAACTGCTCGCTCGCAAAGATATCGATGCGGTGCTGATCGCGACCGGAGATCGCTGGCATACAACAGCTTCTGTGATCGCAGCCAATGCCGGGAAAGATATCTACTGCGAGAAACCGTGTGGACTAACCATCGCTTACTGTCAGGAACTTGCGGAGACAATCAAAAATACTAAACGGGTTTTTCAGGCTGGAACGCAACGCCGTTCTGTTGCGAACTTTCAGAAAGCAGTGGAACTGGCTCACACCGGACAGCTCGGGAAAATTCATACCGTTCACGCTTCCGCTTACATGCCGGAGGTGACGAAAGCCTGGCTGCCCAGAGAACAGACTCCCGATCCGAAAGTGGTCGATTGGAATATGTGGCTCGGCCCGGCACCGTGGCGACCTTATAACAGTCAGTATGTGGCTGGAAGGTGGCGCGGGCATTACGATTTTGAATCTGGCAGTCGTCTGTTGGACTGGTGTGCCCATACCGTCGATTTGTGCCAATGGGCCAACAAAGCAGACGAAACAATGCCGATTGAATATATCCCCTCCGATAAAAACATCATCGCCCATTACGCAAACGGCGTTAAACTGGTGATACATTTTCTGGAAACTCCGTTCGGCAAACGCCCCGGCTGGCATCAACATCTTGGGACATGTCCGGTTCGATTTGAAGGAGATCAAGGCTGGGTCGAAGTGGGAGACAGTGGCGGAATCGAAGTTTCTTCGGAGGCCCTTAAAAAGCAAGTTTCGCAGATTCCGAAAAAGGAATCCGGACTGGATGTGAAAGCACATTCGCGAAACTTTTTCGATTGCATTAAATCACGAAAAGCCCCCGCAGCCAATGCAAACGTCATGCGGCATTCTCACATCGCGTCTCACGCAGCAGCGATGTCGTGGTTACTGAATCGCAATTTGAAATTCGATCCAAAAAAAGAAGAATTCATCAACGACAACGAAGCCAACGGCTTACGAACCCGCCCAGCTCGTCAATGGCAAATGTGAAGGTGGGCAACTCTGAAGGAAGCCTCTATTAAGGATCACTCGAACAATTCTGACGCATTTCATTACGGGGATAGCTCAGACGCATCGCGTCTGAGTTGCCCCGCAACAAGAAGCCGAGAATGTGGTTTCCGACGAAGAAAAAGCAGGAAACGGTAATAAAAGAAGGGGCGATTATTGCCTGGGCAGAGTGTCTGATAAGACTTCTTGTGACTGCGTCACCCAGACGCGATGCGTCTGGGCCATCCAAAGAGACAACAATTATTGTTTGATCGATGCCTAACCCGGATAAACCGGAACGATAATTTATGAATCAGGGTAGCCCGACCACTTTTAGTGGTTGGGTGCCGTCAGGCACAAGATGAATGTGCCATGTGAGTTAGATTTAATTTGAGCTTCCAATAATCTTGGAGACCACATGGCGCATTCGTCTTGTTGCTACGCAACCCAACCGCTAAAAGCGGATGGGCTACCCAATTATTTTAATAATATCTTGCCACTTTTTTGCAGCATTTTATTGATAAGATACAAATGCAAAAAACACCCCATGATTTAACATGGGGTGTTCGTGCGCACGTCCGGTTAATTGCTGTACCGCGGGTTGCAAAGCCACGTTTGTTGCGTCGTTAACAGAAGCCAGTCCGGTTGCAAGGCGAACAACACATCCCGACATCAACAAGGCAAAAAGAACCAGCCGCCCGGCAGCCAAGTGGTTTCAAATGCTGACATCATCAAAGCTCTTTTGATGATGCTTTTTTGCATCGTTTGTGTGAATGCAATTCAACCCCGAATCAGGCTGTCGGGCAAGTCAGATTATAGATGATTTATCGAGTTCAGGGATTTCCATCTCCCTCTGGCGTCACAACCGTTTCAGATGGATTGACTCCCCCTTGGTTCCCATTTTCGTTACCGCCGGAACTGACGATTAAATAAATACCCGCGACAAGCCCGAGAGTCACAAGTACCGAAGCGATCACAATCCAGATCCCTTGTTGTCCTTCCATCTGATTTTGTGAACGTGCCTGGGAAACCTGTCTGCGAGCCGCATGGGCGGTATTTCTTCCCGCCAACGATCCCTGTGTCGATTTTCGCCTTCGCTTGGGCCGCGGTGCGCCATCGGGACGTTGCGGTTTTCGTTGCGGTTGCCTGCGAGAGGACTCTGTTCCCATTCCGGTATCGCGGTCTATTCCACTCCCCCCAGCCGCTGAGGCAGAAGGGGCGAGATCATCCAAAGCAGACTGCCTGGCAGGTTGTGATGCAGTTTGTCTGCCTCCCATCATCGCGGTTGCCTGAGATGTCCCGTAAAGCATACTGATGAGGTGAATATTTTTCTGCTTCCACTCATCAGTTCCGTTATCGCCAAGCCAGCGTGGTAAATCGTCGGCTAATTCACGAGCTGTCTGGTAACGGTCTTCGCGGCGTTTCGCCATCATCTTTTCGACAATCGCGAGCAAGTCTTCCGGAATGTCTGGACGATCTACTTTAATCGAAGGGGGTTGTCTGGTTTGATGAGCAAGCAGTCTTTGCACTAAAGAACCATCGGTGAAAGGAGGATGTCCGGTTAATGCAAAGTAAAACGTGCAGCCCAAACTATAGATATCGCCCCGCTGATCAACATTATGGCTATCGACGGCTTGCTCGGGAGCCAGATAGTCGGCTGTGCCTAGCACCTTTTCATCATGTTTAATCGTCAGCGATTCTTCATCATCTTCTTTGAAAAAACGAGCCAGTCCCAAATCGAGCAGTTTAACGGTTCCTCGCTCATCAACCAGTAAATTACCAGGTTTGATATCGCGATGAATTAATCCCGCAAGATGAGCATGCGACAAGCCTTCTGCGGTTTGTCTAATAATGTCTGCAATTTCGACATAAGGAAGTTTCCCTTTTGCCTTGACGAGATTTTCAACGCTGATTCCCGAAACATATTCCATGACCAGAAAGTGAATTTCTGCGCCACCTTCGTTTTGCTGATCGACATCGTACGCTCGGACAATATTAGGATGATCCAGCGAGGCAACCGCGCGGGCTTCTCGTTGGAATCGCCCCAGGTAAGAGGTATCTTTGACGCGGTTTGCGGGAAGCACCTTAATCGCACAACGTCTTTGCATCGCGAGATGTTCTGCAAGGTAAACCGCACTCATTTCGCCGCGACCAAGTAGATTGATCAATTTATATCGACCAAGAATAAACCCTTTGTGCCGCCCCTGCAAAAGTTTTTCAGATTGCCATTCTGAAATGAGTCCCCGTTTCAGTAGTTCTTCTGCAATATCGGCTGCATTGTCTAATTTACGACCGTGCCGCCTTAGTTCGGTTAACGTGTTGTCCAGCATCGCAGATTCCACCAATCCACTTGCACGGACACCCGCTAAGAACGATTCTGCTGTTAACTTCAGCGACATGCTTTTATTTTCCTACTACAGACTTTCGCCAGCGAATTTTCAATGACAAAAGATTTCTCTCCGAAATCTCCCGTTACTGATTCTAATGTATCAACAACAGGCATATTCTTTCAAAACTCTATCAAAGAGTTTCAAATCCCCGATCCTTCGATAAATCTCCATTTCATTAAAATAGAGAATAAAATAAACGAGAAGAACAACTCCGATTTCAAGACCAGGATGTTGCTTTTTTACGACAACACAATCTCACTGATGATGCTCTCAGGCAACACGACAGGGATTTCCCCCTTGTTTTCTCTCTCTTTATCGTAATCTCTATCATCTCTAAGAGGATAAGCAATCGCGATTCCAGTTCCCAGAAATTGTGAATAATTTTCTAATTTATGGGCGTTATATAGTTTCTGAAATCAAAACAACCTGCACAATTGCTTCCAGCAGGTCATTCCGTATTATCTACATCACGACAATGAGAATCAAGCACTGAACTGCCTATTGGTCAATTGAAGCGTGCTTTTACATCCCCTGTTGTGACACAATAAGGGCAAGCTTAATCCTTGTCGTTACCGACATCTTTAGATTGTCCAGGTGATCTTTTTTGTCGAACAATACGCCATCATTAAGAGACTTGGGGCTTATTGCTGTCAGATTGGATTGGGTGCCACTGCCTGGCTTGCCCAGCAGTGAGACCGCGGAAGTGATGGTGGAATTTTCTGAAAGAGTAAGCCGTTATTCCTGAATTTGAGTGATGCTTCATTCGTCTGATACCCTATAACAATAGGGTATTCAATCGTCATTCGCACTGCTGGACTAGCCAGCAGTGGCACCCGGCGGAACGATGTAAGTAGGTTAGTCTCTTATCAATGAAATGCTGCCCAAAACTGGCTGGATATTTTATAAGAATTGTTTTGAACCACAAATAAACAGAAATGTAACCATTCCATTACACCTTCAATTTTTCAGTTCGACCTAGGATGGTGTGCTTGCACCCATCTTCGCGTGCCCAGTTGCGTTCAATGAAAAATAGAGAGTGAAATTTGTTCTTATCCTGCCATTGATTCACCGGCATCAGACTGATACGGCATTAGATTTATAATAGTGGAAACCACATTTGATGGGTGCAAGCACGCCATCCTACTTTTTCCTAACGCCTAATACCTACTACCTAACGCCTACTTTTCTGTTTAGTTCCGGCTTATCCGGGTTATGATACTCACTTGAAGATACAACATTGCGAGACGGGAAGAATCCATGAGTCAATCAGCAGCCTATAACGACACCGTTACCGTTCATTACATCACTCGTACACGAGAAGGTGGCGTGATTGAAGACACAACCAACCGCAAACCGCTGGTATTGAATTTGAGTGACCCGCGTTACACAGAAGCATTTCGGAAAAGCATACTGGGGATGCAGCCTGGAGCAGAAAAGACGGTCATTGCAGACCCCGAGCAGATTTTTGGGTATCGCGATCATAACCGTCAAATTGCGGTTCCACTCAGTGGGCTTCCATCCGGAATACAGGAAGGGGACCAGTTGACTGCGACCATCCAAAATGAAGAAATCGATGCCTGGGTGATCCAGCTTTCAGAAGACGAAGCGGTCCTCGATACCAATCATCCTCTTGCCGGTGAAACGATTGAATACACCATTCAATTAGTTTCTATTGAGCCACCTTCGCCTGCGAATTGAGTTTTTTTCTGGCGTCCCTTTCATACAGCAGTAAAAACAGGTCTTGTTCGAGTCAGTGTCAATACGAATAAATGAGGGCGTCGTGAGTTCAAAACGGAGTTTGACGGGAAAGCCGGTCGTGTTCGGCATGTTTCTTTTTGCTTTGATCGTCAGCATCGGGCTGTGGAGTTACTGGGAACTACATACGCAGCCGTTTCGTACTTTGACCGATCAACTGGGAGAAACATTCCCCCATTCAAACCCGCGTGTTGAAGGGGGCAAGCATGGAATGCACAAACAAACGCCGCTGGTACTGCGGATTGTCATGCGGGTCAGCTATGATCTCACCTTGAATGAACCAAGGTATCAAAAACAAGTCTCTGAAATACTTACCATTGCAGCACAAAGCGGAATGTTAAAAAAGTACGAAGAATGTGAAATTCACTTGTACTATCAACCAGCAGAACAGAAGCCGGAAGTCCGCTCCATCACAATTTCTGCTGTAGATTACCCGAAAGACTAAGCATCTTTTTAGTAGGGGATTTCAATCGCTTCACAGAGAAATCTCATAAACGGGGTTGCCCGTTTGAAGTGCGTGATGACCTCCTGGATTATTTCGGGAGATTCAATCTGTTTCGGT
>JAJRTM010000954.1 GCA_024278285.1 Planctomycetota bacterium | reverse complement strand
CGGCTCAGGTCATTATCGATCAGTTTATCGCCAGCACCGAAGATAAATGGCATCGATTCAGCGGCTTGGTGATGATGCTGCCTCACGGATTTGAAGGGCAGGGACCGGAACATTCCAGTGCAAGACTGGAACGTTTTCTCATGCTCGCCGCTGAAGATAACATTCAAGTGGTTGTTCCCTCCACGCCGGCTCAGCACTTCCACCTTCTTAGACGTCAGGTGCTGCGGAAATGGAAAAAGCCGTTGATTATCATGACCCCGAAAAGCCTGTTAAGGCATCCCCGCTGTACCTCGACGCTTGAAGATCTCACTGCGGGGGAATTCAAATCTATCCTTGATGACGATCTCGTCCCAGACAAACAAAAAGTATCGCGAATTTTGCTCTGTTCCGGGAAAGTCTATTACGACTTGCTCGATCATAGAGAAAAACACGAACGAAACGATATCGCGATTGTTCGGCTGGAAGAATTGTATCCGCTGCCTTATCTGGAACTACAACAGGTTTTGTCACAGTACCCGATGGGAACGGAAGTTCGCTGGGTTCAGGAAGAACCAGAAAACATGGGAGCGACCCGTTTCTTAAGAGCACATTTTGGCAATTCTATTTTCGATAAATACCCGTTGCGATCAGTCGAGCGAGACGCCTCAGCCAGCCCCGCAACAGGGAGTAAGAGAAGCCACACACTCGAACAGGCAGCATTAATGGAAGCCGCCTTCGCTGCTTTTTAATGGAGCAGCACAGACATCCTCAGAAATGGAGCACAGACATCCCTGTCTGTCTGTTGGGGGTCACGCTTCAGCCCGTTTTGTAACCGGAAGAAAAAGTAATGAATCGCCAGATACTGACAATATGGATTGCCGGTTTAATGATTGGTTCTGGAAGCGGGTTGATTATCGCCCGATCGCTTCCCGTTTCTCGTCATGCGACCTCAAATAGAGTACCTGATCAGTCGAATATTGATCTTGGAGAAAAGAGCAATTTGTATCCCGAGTTCCTGGCAGATCCCCGTCAATTCCCCAGCCAGAAATCTCAATTATATCAATTCGTTCCCAGTGAAATATCTTCAATTGAAAGCAAACGATTAGAGCAGCAAACGTTCGAACCTCGCTTACTTCCAGAAGGAGAGGCCTCGCCTGTTCAAGCAGATGAGCCACAGATAGCCGTTAAAAAACCAACCTCTTCAGAATTTCAAAATGACCTCAAAGAAATCGCCCCCGGGTTCACAGAAAAGGCACTCGATGACTTGGCAAAAATCCGCTCGCAAATTGAAAGCGAAGAATGAAATCATCTGCTTTCGTCCTTGTCATGTCTCTATTTGGAATAGAAACAGTGTATTTGATTTCAGGGAAGTTTCAGGTGAATTGGTCATCTTGTGAAGAAATCATCGACAAAAGGCATCAAACCTGTCGTGAAGTGCTTTAATAAAACTCAACCATTGGGAGTTTCCCTATGCCAGCAGGTGAAGATGACATTTTCCTGAACGCGATTCAACGGTTGGACAGTGCCGCTCAGTTTGCAGAAATTGATGAAGAAGCATTGGAAAAGCTGCGGCATCCCAAATCAATTTTGCAGGTTTCTATTCCTGTTCGCATGGATGACGGGACGCTTCGCATCTTCCAGGGATACCGGGTTCGGCACGACGATACCCGCGGTCCGACCAAAGGAGGTATTCGCTTTCATCCTGGGGTCCATCTGGGCGAAGTGAAGGCGCTCGCTTTCTGGATGACGTGCAAATGTGCGGTGGTTGGGATTCCGTTTGGAGGGGGAAAAGGTGGGGTCATTGTCGATCCTAAACAACTTTCCCGGATGGAACTGGAGCGTTTGAGTCGAGGCTATATTGATCGCGTTGCAGACTTTATTGGTCCCGAAACCGATATTCCTGCCCCGGATGTCTACACAAACGCAATGATTATGGGCTGGATGATGGATGAATATTCAAAAATCCATCGCAAACGGACGCCGGATGTCATTACAGGCAAGCCAGTTCCATTAGGCGGCAGCCTGGGGCGAGGCGATGCAACCGGACGTGGTGCGTACTACTGCATCAAGGAATTGGAACGACTGAAAAACTGGCAGCCGTCTGAAATCAGCGTCGCCGTGCAGGGATTTGGGAATGCTGGTCAGCATGTCGCCAGACTGCTTCATGCGGATGGTTATCGTGTTGTTGCGGTGAGTGATTCGCGAGGTGGTGTTTACCGCGAAGATGGTCTTGATATTCCCCGCTTAATTGAATCCAAAAACCGCACGCGGCGTATCGATGCGGTTTACTGTGAAGGTTCTGTCTGCGATTGCCCTTCTTGTGGAACCGGAGAATGTCATTGTGAAAATTGTCAATGCGGCGATGGAGCCCAAAGCACCGCCATTTCCAACGCGGAATTACTGGAACTTGATGTTGAGATTCTGATTCCCGCTGCTCTTGAAAACCAGATCACGATTGAAAACGCATCTCAAATTAAAGCTCCCGTTGTTGTTGAAGTTGCCAATGGCCCCACAACCAATGCAGCCGACCAGGTTTTATCCGAACAAGGCAAACTTGTCGTTCCCGATATTCTTGCCAATGCGGGCGGCGTTACGGTTAGCTATTTCGAATGGGTTCAGAATCGTGCCGGGTTTTATTGGTCAGAAGAAGAGGTGCAGGACCGCTTACATCGCATCATGGCTAAGGAATTCAACGCGATTTACGATCTGATGACAAAACACAAAATTGATATGAGAACAGCAGCCTACACCCAGGCCCTAAAGCGAATTGGTGATGCGATTGAGTCTCAGGGAACGTGCAGATACTTTTCGAACGGAACATCGACGAGTTAAGGAATGGCAAAGAAACGTAGGGGAATAGCGGACCCTACAGCCTGTGCCGTTAAATTTCTCCAGTAAGGGTGAACGCAATGATCGACTTACAATACTTAGAGCAGAAAATTCAGCAGCGTCTTGAATCTGCTGAGGAGAAGGACCGCTTATTGCAGGGGGAGTTACAAGCCAGAATGGCTGAAATGGAAAAACGATACACGACATTCGAGCAGTTGGCTGACGAGATAATGACTGATGTGATCGATCCAAGAATGGAGAAGTTAGTCAGTTTATTTGGCAATGCAAAATTACTGGAACGCGACGACGCCGGGAGACATTACAGTGTAGCGAGGTTCGATCATTCGCCAAGATTTCCCGCTTCAGTCAAGTTGACACTTTCCATTGCTCACGATACAGAAATCGAAAATCTGCTACTGGTTTACGATCTGGGAATTCTTCCAATCTTCTTCAAATTTGAGGCCCACGACCAGGCTTGTTTACCGCTGGATGAGTTCAGCCAGGAACAGGTTTTACAGTGGGTCGATGAGAAAATTCTGCTGTTTGTTGATACCTATTTGCGACTCGAACAAACAGAGCAGTATCAGCAAAACAATTTGGTGACCGACCCAGTATGCGGGATGCGATTTCGCAAGAGTATTGCCTCGACAGAAGCGGCCT
>JAJRTM010000953.1 GCA_024278285.1 Planctomycetota bacterium | reverse complement strand
GACTGAAGAATTTCGTTCGGTTCTGTTTTGGTTGCCATCCTTGGTCTCCTTCAGTGGTTAGGGAAAAAGAGTCCGTCCAATCTCACAACACCCATTATCCCCCCAAACACCCCCCGCGCAAACCCCAATGTGCACCCGCCCGGCGCTACGTTTTCTGGCCGTTGTTTACATGCGGCTGAATTTTTACTACCATGCTCACGCTGCATTGTGGCGGATACCCACGTCTGCGTATCAGGCAACACACCAGAAGATTTTCTTTCGTAGCATCACGGACCTCGTCGCATGGCTCAAACCACTGGCATGGAACAACCAAAAAAAGATTTAGAAGCGACAGGCACGGGCTGGGAGCAGTACACAACCGAACTGCTTTCGATTCATTATGATCGCAAAGGCTATACCTACCAACCAGTGCCAGATCGAACACATGGGGACAACGGACTGGAAGGGTGGGTCGATGAAACTGGAGAGGCGTTTCAGGCGTATTCTGGAGAGAAGTGTGACACCACAAAAAAACTGACCGCTGGTCAGAAGAAGAAAATCACGACCGACCTGAAAAAGCTGGTCAAGTACCGTAGTTTCTGGGAAAGCGTTTTCGGTCCTCGCAATGTCATTTTGACGAAATGGTTCCTCGTTGTTCCTGAAGTTCCATGTAGAACGGTCTTAGAGCATGCTGGTAAGAAGGCGAAAGAACTGAGAGACGCGGGGCTACCGTTTATTTCCTCTGATTTCAAAGGATATGTCGTAACACCAGCTCGCTACCCAGAAGCGCGAGCAGTATGTCGTGAACCGGAACTTGCTCAACATATGATCCGCGTCCGCGAGCCGTCGTCTGAGCAAATTGCAAGCCACGACGCTCCCGAGTTTGTTCGCAACTTGAGGACCAAACTCGGCAAACTTGTCCCCGTGGCAGTCGATAGCCGGATCGACGAGCAAATCAAACAAAGAATTCGTGACCATCTCCGGCGTGAAAACTATCTGTCCGATCTCGACAATCAATTCCCAATCCACTGTGATGAGTTAAAGGAATTTTTGGCTCTTCAAGCTGACCAGACTAAAACAGACGAATTTCTCGATGAAGACTCTCCTAAAGCGCGCTTCCGCAGAGTGAAGTCAGAGTTAAAGGAAGGCCTGTCGAAGATGGCGTCATTTGCGAGTGAGTCGCAGAAGCTGGTGGTTGTCAATGGGACGATCGCGTATTGGCTTGGTGAGTGCTCGCTGGACTTTGTGGAGTAGGCCATGAATTTGATCGACGACGCAATACTGGACGCCGAAGTAACCTTCCGTGTCCGCCCTTTGCCAGTGTCATGTATGTTGCGTCCTACGTATCGGATCGCATTGCTAGTTCTGTTGCTTGATAAATGTACACGACAACAGGCAACGATGTTACAAATCCAGGTACTTAACTGGGCAATTCGGAATCCCGCGAATCGCCAACATTTTCTGCAGTTAATGGCAGGCAATCTGCGTCCAGATGATGTGTTGGTACGTTTCGACCCTACTTTAAGTCGAGCAATAGACTTTGCGATAGGTGAAGGGGTGATCGAGATTCCGACTGGCAATGATGACGCCGATGATGTGCCACACCGAGTACCGATGCGCCTCGGTGAAAAGGGGAAGGCCCTTCTCTCTAGCATTACTCAAATGGGCGATGTGTTTGTAATCGAGAAGAACTTCCTTGCATCAATTGGCCGCAAAGTCAGTCGAAAAGCGGTTGAAGCTCTATTCCCAAAGGAATGAAGGTCAAAATCATGCCTCTTCGGATTAACTGTCTTAAAATTGACGTGCAAACGTCTGGGCCAGTTTTCGGTACTCGATTGGAGTTTAAAAACGGTCTCAACATAATCTGTGCAGACAACACAAAGGGAAAATCGACCTGCGTCAACTCAATCCTGTATGCGCTGGGCTTGGAGGGAATGCTTGGAGCCAGTCATCGAGTTCCTCTTCCCGCAGCATTGACACATGAGATCCTCTCTGATGACGGATCAAAGTTCGAAGTAACCGATTCCACAATTCAACTAGAAATCGCAAACGGCAATGGCGAGGTTGTGACTATTCGACGAAATGCAGGTGGTAGCCAGATGCAACGCCAATTAGTGCACGTGACGTTTGGTGCTGCCCTCAGTCAGGAGTTAAGTGAGGACGTCGAAACGAGAGTTATGCATGTTCGAATCCCCAATTCAGCGAGGGCACAACTCGGATTCCATTCGTTTCTAGCCGAATTCCTCGGTTGGTCCCTACCGGAAGTCAAGAAGGGAGGCGGCACCAGTCTTCTGTATTTGGAGTGTCTTGCACCGTTCTTCTTCGTCGATCAGCTCAATGGCTGGGATGCCATCAAATCCAGAATGCCCACTCATTTCGGGATAGTCGATGTTGCGCTCCGCTCATTTGAATTCATACTGGGTATGGACATTCTCGACGACGAGACTGTGCGACGCCGACTTGAATCGATGTTGATTGCAATTGAATCGGACTGGCGTTCTGAGCGAGACGAATTCAAGCGTCAGCTATCAGGAACAGGCATCGTTGATCGAGGAATTCCCGGTTCGGTAACTGACTGGAAAATAGACTCTGAGGTCAACTTGTGGACGTACGAGAACGAGGAATGGCAGCCGATATCCGATACCCTGGAAGCTGCAAAAAAACAACTTAGTGAACTAACTGAATCAACGATTCCTCAAGTGGCTGAAATTTCGAATGAACTCGTGACACGACTTCGCGTTGCGGAGGATGACTTGGCTGCGGCAGAAGTGAGATTCGAGCGAGATCAACGGACCGTACGTGAGATGGAGTACGAGTTAATCGCAGTTCAGAAGAGGTTGGATGCGCTCGACGACAATCTTCGGCAATACGAAGATGAACACAAAATTCGTAGACGGCTTGAAAGCAACCCGCTCGATGTGTCCCATGGTGAGTGCCCAACGTGCCACCGTCCTATCAAGGACGCACTGATAGATCAGAATTCACCAGCAAACCCCATGTCACTCCCGGCAAATATCGCGTTTCTTCGTGACCAGCGTCAAATGTTCCAGAAAATGCGAGCGGAATCCAGCGTTCTCTTGGAAGTCAAGAAAGAAGAACGCATTGGGCTTCGAACCCGACTTATTGAGCACTCCACGGAAGTGCAATCTCTGAAGCGTACGCTTCGACAAGACTCTGAGGCACCCGCCGCTGCAATAGTGCGAGAGCAAGTCATTCTGGAGAATAGGATTACGCAACTCCAAACCAGTCTGGACACTTTCGACGATCCGACCGCCAAATTTTCTGCAATTTCCAGGGAGTATGTCGAAGCTCAAGAGGAACTGAAAAAGCTCGGCGCTCGAACTCTGTCAAAAGTAGATGAATCAAAATTAAAGTTCTTCGACGAAGTCCACAGAGACCAACTCAAGAATTACGAGTTTGGCAGCTACAACACTGATGAAGTCACGATTGACTGGAGTTCGTACCAGCCAGTCCACGGTGATTTGCCGTTGGGATTAGTTTCCGCAAGTGACACGGTACGATTAGTGTGGTCGTATCTTCTCGGACTTTCATTTGTGTCTCAGGATGCTCAGTTTGAAACCAATCACCCAGGACTTCTCGTCATTGATGAGCCTCGTCAACAAAATGTTAAAATCGAAAATTACGACGAATTCCTAAAACACGCAGCAAAAGCCGCTGAACAAGGACATCAGATCATTGTTGCATCGAGTCAGCTGACTGACATCGAAAGTCTTCGGAAACAAGGTGCTCACGTAAAAGAATTTCAGGGACGAATCCTGCGACCTTTAGTGTAAGATACGCCGCCGGAAGGAGAACAATGATATCGGAGGTGACAAACGAGTCACAATCGAAAACACAACCAATTGCCTGATCCATGAGACTCAGAATGCCACTTGAGAATGTTTGATTCGATTGATTTAAACAAATTGGTAGGTCTTGAATCCCAAGTGTCTGGCAATTTGACTTCGATCCGGGAGTTCATAAGACGACGGGTGTCGCGACACCCGTTGACAGAGTTTGATAGTGTCTACTGAGTATTCGTCCAGATCGTTCAAGCGAGATTTGTGGCATAAAAGACACGCTTCCGTGATGAATCACTGGTTGAGAGAATACGGGCATTTTGCAACCTGAATCTTGCGCGTCTCATCTACTCAGTAACAATCAACAATGCGAAATCGGTCTGATCGCATAAGTTCGACACCTGATACGACTCCTCATCTTGAATCGAAAAAATGAGCGGTCAATCCCAAGTGTCCAGGAACTTCGTTTGAATTCACCGCTGCTCTAAAACCGGGTGTCAGTGACACCTGTGAGTAAGGGTTTTCAAGGGTAAGTGGAGTGTTGATGTCCTACCGTGAGATAGCCCTAAACACCTACACAACAGAACTTTTGGCCGTTTTCTCAAGCAAAGAGAGAAGCTGTGTCTTCGTATCCGAAGACTGTGTGCTTTTTATCGTAAGGTCCGTAATCAGAGGCTCAGATCAGGTTCGAATAATTCTGGGAGTGTTTGGAGAATGAATCGGATGCCTGGATATAGCAGTACATGCCATTGGCATGATGAAATTCTGAACGGGTCTGTCTCTGCTCGCGGTCTTTTCATTTTGCTCCCTTCCTGCAAGGTTGTATGCCTGCGCGTTGCTTTGTCATCTCCACCTTGCAGTCGGGATGTAGCAAGAAAGCACCGGCGAGCAAATGCCGGGTTTTATCATTTCCCTACTTTCTTATGGCAACAACTGCTCAACCCAAATCACCGGCTCATGGAACTCATGTTTTTGATACTCGCTCAAATTGTTCTTGTGGAAAATGTGCTGCACGACGAAAAGCGGTCAATCAACTTGTGGAATCGTTTTCACAAATCCCCTCTCGCTGGATTGAAACACTGAGTGAACATCGAGGCGAATGGCTGCCACTTCCGATGTGGAGTACGCTCTTTGTTCCAAAAGATATTGCAGATGTACAAAATATCGAAAAGCTGATGCAGCCAATTGAAACTGAAAACGAGGATCATGAATCGATGCGAGATAGCGGCTGGCAGGAGGTAGCTGATACCGGCATCTATGCGGTCTGGTTCGACGATGAATTGCTACTCGGCATTCATGGTGCGGGGTACGATTTCTACTCTCATCACTGGGAGAAATTGTACGATGCACTCGGCTACCGCTGGCACAAATAATAATGGTTTCAATCTTTTATTTTCTTACCCATCAATATTATGGACGATATTCAAGCATCCCAACAGGCTGTTGACTTTGTGATTACTCAAGCAAATGCTCAGGTTGGCAACTGTCCGGGATGTCATTTTCCCGTGGCGAGTTGTCACTGTTACGTGAAGTAAACTTCGCTAAAAAGCCTCGTTGATCGAGGCTTTTTTATTGCTCACATTTTTGAACTCGTTGACTCCCCTACTCTATCATCATGCTGTCAGAGTGACGACGGTCTGCCAAATCAGCGACTTGTCACCCTGGTAATTCGCTTGATGACTCCCCGCCTGACGCCCTGTTTGTCGTCCCACCACAGGGCTGACAGATGAGTAATGACAGTATGACACTTCAATTTGATATGTCTTTCTTTTTCGCTTGGGCAAGCCAAAACCTTGTTTGTCCTCCCCCTGTGACAGGTGACGGGGTGACAGACATCCTGTCATTGTGGGGTGACACGAAAAGTTGGCATCCTGTCAGATTTCGGGCTATGCTGTGGCTGTCTTATTTGTCATCCCGTCATCACCATGTCAGCTTCTCCCGTCACAAATTATCTCACCAAAAAAGAGATTGAAGAAAATTACAATCGCTCCCACCGATCACTCACTCGTGATTTTTCCAATGCCGTCAGAGTGGGGGACTCGGAAATTCTTCAGCACCTCAAACTTCGCACAGACGATGGCAATGAACTTGTCGGAACCGAGGTGACTTTGAAACTAATTCAGGAACTTTCCAACAAAGGATTGTCCCCGACTTGGTACGCGGAGCAGGAGTGGGTGCAGGAACGGTATTCCAAAGAGACGACAAAAACGAAAACTGTCAAACAGGAAAAGGAGAGTGGTAAACTGACAGTTGAAGAGAAGCCGATTGCCTCATCGACCAACAACGAATTGGTGACAACTTTGAAGTCACAAATCACGCGTCTCGAAATGGAAAATGATCGACGTGTCGGCGAACATCAAAAAGACAAAGATTCCTTCATGGAGCAGATCAAAATGTACAAAGATATGTTCGACACTTTGAAGGACGATCACACCGACACGAAAGAATTGTTAAAGGAAGTGCATCAGGTGATGGGGAAGTTTGCGGATTTTAGTCTGCTCGGCTCGCCAGCAAAAACACCACCATCAAACAGCGATCTTGAAAAGGATGTGACACCGCTCACGCAGGAAAACGTTGTTGATGTGAATGCAGATGCAACAGTGGATGCGGTCATCGTTAAAGAATCAAAGCAGCCGAAGAAGAAAAGCACGAAACAGGGGAGTCAGAGAAGCCAGAAAAAGAAATCGACCGGAAAATCAAAATCAACAACCACATCGAAAGCAAAGCAATCTACCAAATCGAAACAGCACAAGTGGTATGAAACTCCAACGCTCAATAAATTCCTCTCACGCAAATAATGGAGTTCAATGGTTTTGAACATCTCACGGCGAACTATCTCTACTGTCCAAATCAATTCTTTGAGGTTTGTTTGCCACATAATTCACGGGGAACGGTGAGGCTGGTCGCGTACATGCTGAGAAAAACGCTCGGCTGGCTCGACAAAGAAGGGAATCCTATCGAGCAGAATATCTGTATTTCCTATCGGGATTTAATCACCGAAGCAGGCATCAGTCGAGGTTCGATCCGCAAAGCACTTGATGATGCTGTTGCGGGTGGGTTTATTACTTGTATTCAGAAGGGAAAGGCAAACGGGAATAATCAAACCGCAGAGACGGCTTGTTACTCACTCCGTTGGGCAACTGTTAATGAATATCACAAGAACCCAGAACAGTTTGACGGATTCTTTTCCGGGGAAGGTTATCGCACGCCGATCCCGAATTCTTTTTTTGATTCTGTTGTGAAACAGGAAGCACTTTCTGTGGTGAAAGTTGTCGGCACTGTATTGCGGCACACGGTGGGTTATCAGAATCAGTTTGGTGGTCGTCGTCAAGTGGCTCCATTGTCGTACAGTTACATTCTTGAATATACCAACTTGAGTGACCGCACAACACTCAGCCAGGCAATTCAACATGCCATTGAAACGGGTTACATTCGATGTCTCCAGAAAGGGGGAATTGATCTTCAAAATAGCAAACGTCGTCCCTCAACGTATGCCGTCCGTTGGCATGAGCAAGTCAATCATCAGCCGAACGGTTCAAAAACCAGACCAGTGATCGGGCAACGGTACAAAAACCAGACCGATAACGGTTCAGAAACCCGACCAGTCGGACAGTTCAAAAACCAGACTGAAGAAATGCCACTTAAAAATAACACTTACAAACAAACTGATTCATCTGTTGTTGCTGTTGAGAATTTAGAATCATTGGAACTTCTACGACAAGCGGGGTTTGATGAACATGTTGCCTTGGAATTGTCGCAGAAGAGGGGATTACAGGAGATCAAACAGCAGATTGAATGGTTGCCGCACCGTAACCCGGAACGGAATTCTTTGGGAATGTTGCGAAAAGCCATTGAAGCTGATTGGTCGAAGCCGGATTCGATTATCAATGTCGAGAAGAAACAGCAGCGTCAACAGCAAGACCAAAAACATGCGACACAAGAGGGGATTGATGACGCTCAGGTCTCCCAAGCCAAGCAAGAGAAAAAACGCCGTAGAGAGCGACTATTACCCTTCTGGGATAAACTCTCGAATGAGGAACAATCCCAAATTGAAAAGCAGGCGTTTGCAGAACTCAACAGCGATTTTCTGCGAGAGCGTTTTAAGAAGAATGAAGAGTTTCGATTGAATCAATGTTTGGATCTTTTTGGAAACTTTGCGAATCAGCAACAAGATGATATCGCAGCAAAAAGCAGTGAAGCAGATTGAAGCAAATGAGTCGAATCCATTCAAAAACACCCCGCAAATAACATCGCATTACCTCCCGCGTTTACCCCCGCAGGCAGGTGCGGGGTTTTTACGCATCCGTTGGCGATTGGAAATCGACCAAACGGAGCTTGGCGAAGCCAAGTGACTCCACCTATGAGGTGACACCACTCGCGGGCGGGAACCCGCGAGGCCGAGACTTCCGACACATTCCAGAAACGAAATGGCTCCACCCTCGGCCTCGCGTGCAGTCAAGACTGCTTTGTGCCTCCGGCGGTAAGAATGAAAAATCCATGTGTCGGAAAGTAAAACACCTCAATCAACCCGCTCGTGGGTCACACACAATTCCCGTGTCAGGGAACAACCGCAAAGCGGAACAAAACCCACAGCCTATCGGCTGAGGAGAAAAAATTCCCTTTTATAATTTCGAGGATAACTTGTTAATTTAAAAAACACATAGCTATTCGAATTAAAGGAATTGACTTGAACCGTTATTACACAATTAAGCAGGACAAGAATTTCTCATTTTTCTGAGAACCACTTTTGGTATTCTTTGAGGACTTTTCGTTGATCATTCGGAAGATTATAAGTTAGTTCTAGGCCTCGATGCAAAACTCTGCTAAGGAATACTGTTTCTTTATTCCCCCAGCCCCACATTCCTAAAACATCACGAAGGAAAATGGCATTGGGTACTAGGTTCAGAAATTGATCAACTGACCAATCGTGATTCGCAAAATGTTCAACAATACCAACACGCAGTTGTTTGCTTCTGTCCCACATAAATCCCTTCTGTAAATTCCAACTAAGAGAATCCCACGAATTTTGTCTTAACGTTCTATTTATAATCGCAGTATAGACCAACGGAAATGTACTTGAGACAATTTTCGCCCCATCTTTTTCTTTTGTTTGCAATCCAATAACCAACAGAAAAGCCATAAAACTCGTTAGTTCTTCATCATATAGTTCTGAGTGAGCAGCCTCAGAGAAACGTGTCCACGAGGATAAAGGACATTCAAAAACATATTGAGTTCGAGGGTCAAAGGTAGTTGTAATTCTAGCAACAAGCCAAGATGGAATATTATCTGTATTCCCGAGCCATTGGCAAACTGCTTCTGGGTATTTTAATACCTGATGCCACCATTCCGATGAGATTTGTTTGTCAGGATTTTCAACCAACCAATTCAATATTGGAACAACAATATGGTCTTTGAGGACTTGATTCATAATTGTGGCTGTACTTTCGACTGATGACTCAAGCTGGGCTGAGACTATCATGTAACCAAGTTCACCTGTTAGATCTTCTTCGGAATCTCGGATAATTTCAATCAAAGATTTTGTTTCTTGAGAACGCCAAATAGTTGGTGAAACAAGAAGCCTTAATCTCCGGTTCAGTACAGACAACACAATCTCGTGAGGGAATTCAAGTAGTTCTTGGATATCCTCAGTTAGAATGGCATTAGCCAAAACATCTACTACAATAGTCCTCGCACTCTCTTTGTTGGATCGAAGAAGTTTTTGTAGAATCTGAACAACTTGTTGAGGTGCTTTTCTCCATTCATCTGAAAGGCGGCTTGTAAGTTGCAATTCCACGATATTGAACGCGGGTAACAACTCTGACTCTGTAATTGCATCTATTAATAATAAATCATCAATCTGAATGAGGAATTTCCGGTTGTTTGGTGAACTAAGTGTATCTGTTTTGACTGAAGTTCCTGATGTTATCTCCGACCATTTTGATGCCATAAATTGGACAATACCAAGAACATCTTCCTGATTGTTCTCTGCATGAGATAACTCCTCATGTAACTGCGATAAATGACCTATCTCAGTGCGACATGAGCTTGTGGCATAATCTGAAATAAACTGATAAACACGAGGAGGACTCGGTGACGTAAGTCCTTGAACGAGACAATCTGTCCATTCGGAGGCATGGTTACTTATCTTTACATCAGTTGTATACAGCATTTGTGCATCATCAACTGAGTTGTCAATCTTACGGACAGCATCTGGCGGGATAACTTGTAGGTCCAACGGGATTGAGTCGATTTTACGACTGCGGATTGATGCAGTACAAAACGAAAGGAGATTTGAAGATAATTGGAGATATTGCAGCCAAACGTCAAGGACTACTTGTGTGCAAGAATGAGGATTCTCTGTGACAATAAATACGGGTGCAGAGCTAAGATAAAATTTCTCAATGATCCGATTCGCGAGACTGGTTGATTGCTCCGAATAACTATTCCCATTTTTCAACTCTAATACAATAGATGTGATTGATCTGAAATCATCAAGATTATCATGAGCGGGCCGCACAAATGTATTTTCTAATGCTTTTGTGTTGCGAAGCTTTCTCAACTCGCTCGGCTTGAAAATGAGAGTATGTGTCCATGCACAGCCTGGACGTTCCATTTCGGTAGCAATCCACGTTTTCCCGATAGCAAAGAGATTATCTTCAGCAATTGAATATGCCGTATAGTATTCATCAAAAAGTGGATAATTACTTGACCCAGAAAGATCGCTAAGGAATCGCAGTTGTCGATCTGCAATTTTTCCAAAAGAACGCGACGAAGCAAGTAGTCGATGACCATCGGAGTAGCCATGCACTGTTTGATGTGCAGTAATTGAGTTCATACCTGATTTCATTCCCACCCCATCGTCCACCTGAGCGGTAGTGTAATATCGTGCGACGACTTAAGACCATCAGTCACGACTTCAATGCGTTCAGATGGCTCTATTATTTGCTGGAGCGATTCAAGGTCTGAATTTATGTCTCCACCTTGTGCACTGATTCCATAGTACTTGTGTTCAAAAGTGTTAGAATTCGTCGTCAGATACTGATGTAATAATGGGAGTGAATTTTCTACCCATTTCTCAGGGGGATGATTTTGTGAATCTTTCTGCACCAAATCCCACGCGGAAATAACTACGGCAAGCCGGACTCCTCTTTGCCCAAGTAGTGTCTGCACGAACTGAAGCAGATCAACAAGCTGAACCTGCGTGGGGGATTTAGCTGCATCCCATTGAACTGGGTCGTCTCTATCAGTATCATCTATGTCACCACCGGTTGAAATAGTTTCTATGAGAGGAGCAGCTTCGCTGATTAGTGACTCTTTGCGGACATCGGGATGAATTAGCAAAAGACCACCCTGAGATTTTTGAATGTTTTCATAATAATACTTATCAGCTATTCGATCAGTCCACTGCTGCTCAAATGACTCACCTGACAAGTCAGGAATCAGCACATTCGTTGTCACTTCAAGCGTAGGATGCTTGAGAGTAATACTCACTGATTGCTCCATTCCAATTTGCGTACGCTCCAGTTGTTTGGTATCAATCCAAGTATCTTGAATCTTATTTAAGTATGTATCGTCTCCTTCCAAATGAGAAAATAAAAGACTCCCCTCGATTTTTCCTGAGAATAAAACATGCCAAAGCGCGGCAAGGAATGTCGTTTTTCCAGCTCCTGGAAGACCTATCATAAACTGATTTATGGCTGCATTTGACATGTTAGAGATTCTCCATTGCGATATATTCCTGCCCAAATTGATCGTACTCGCAATGCTTGGGTACTTGGATATTCAATGGACAGCGAGGCACTATCATGTCTGCTTTTTCTTCAAACCATGAAGGAACCATAGCTTCGAGACCAAAACCAAGATTTATATGATCGGAATTGGTATCGGGACGGGCAGCTATACGAAAGAATCTTAATCGCCCGACTCTAGCAAAAAATTTTTCTCTAATGGAAACCTCAATCGTTTTTACGAACTCCAAAGTGTTTGCATCATCTTCTCTCGAATCAACGATATCCCACTTGCTGAAGACCAAGTCTATAAGAGAATTATTGTTAAGCTGTTCCGCATCCAAACATCGCTGAAGCAGCATTATTGTTTCTGACTTTGCTGATTGGCGTTTTGCAATATCACAAATGCGATCACCGTCTATCAATAAGACAAAGTGGTCAGCCCGCTGTAATAACGGAACAGAACGACATTCTTCAATTGAATCTTTTGCGTCTCTGAACCTTTCTCCCGATAAATCAGAAAATAAAACATGAACGGATTGCTGTAACTTTTCTTTATGGCGTAAGTGAAGATGAAGGAGAATACGGTCTTCACCACTTTTGGTTCGTTCCATTGTTTGAATGGCTCGGCTCGAAGATGTACGAGCTTCGTGGCAACGTTGGTCAAAGCCAATCAGTGTTTTCGATCCAGCAAACATATAGTCACAAAATGGGCCACGTTGAAGACAATGAAACAAAGTGGCAATTAAAGATGTTTTTCCACTTCCAACTTCACCCGCAATGATTATTACTTGAGTACGCTTTGCACCAGCTATGGTGTAGCCTTCGGAGATAGTGAGAGCCTCTCCGTGACAAAGCTTGACAGTATTTTCATTTTCGGAAACGACTTCTTCTTGAATTTCGGATTCTACCACTTGTATTTTTCCTTTCATTCACCAGCCTCAATCAACGAGCGGATCAACAATATCTCGTGAAAAATTTGTACTGAGAGATCAATCGCAGATAGTTTTGTGTTTGCAGCAATTGAAAACTTCTCCTTAAACTTCGGAGTCCAATCGCCTTGTTTCGATGCTTTTGAAGAAAGGTGAATAGCATTGAGGATCGGGCATAGTGGCAATCCCACACTTGAAGAGGTTTCTTCAGTCCAATTTGTACGAGACGTCTTGTCCATCTTACTAACCGTCGATGCGAGGGGATATTGCATACTGGCATCATTTCCAGATGCCTCTATAGCCCGGTTGAGAATGCCAAAATAAGCCGAAGGACCGGGCAATTTTTTGACAAGAGCAGCCAAATCTTTTCCAAGATGAAGTGATGTAGCTGGCCAGGGTAGATTTTCGAATGTGACATTTCGATCACGGCAGTAGGCTGCGGTAAGCCACCAAAGTACATCTGATTCTTCTCGGAAAATATCAAGTTGCGATTTCAGAATTTTGTCATTCGCGTTGGCTGTTCGGAGTGAACTGGCCATCGCTTTAACTATAGTTGTTAGCTGTGTTGCTAATTCTGAAGGCGGATTTGCAGCACATGCAGCGACTATTTTTTCTTCATCGAATGTGTTTTTCGTGATGCTTTTAATTTCTTTAATGCGATGAGCGGTTGGTCCTCGCAATGCCGCACGAGTCTTTTCCAGATGCTCACGACACCGATTAACTATTTCAGGCACAGGACAACGGTTTCGATGACCTGCAAGATTAAGGCAAACAACTGACAATGCGAGAATGTTAGAAATATCAACATCTGTATTCTCAGAAATTGTGTGCGCAATCACTGCCCCACTCAGTACCGATAATTCCAAATCGTTTTCAGTCATTGGGAAGGAATTATCTGCTTCGTGAAACTTGTTGCTAAAATCTGCTATAAAATCAGATGATGTTGGCATCTGATTGAAAAGAAGCACCAATTTAATTGCATCATTCTCTGTCAGTTCTTCGGTGTTCTTTTCAACACCATCCCAGCGGCGCCCAACCGTATCATGGTCGGGTTCCAAATGTGCGAGGCGTAGCCAGTCTGCAAATTCATTTATCATTGTCTGCCCTTTTATGCGTCTTGATTATCTGCGAATGGGTTAGTTGGGTATTTGCTGTCGTTGTGTTTTTTCTCTATTTCATTCCACAGCTTATCCAACTGTCCTTCCTCTATTGCACGTTCAAAAATTCGTTGGTAAAGCACTAAATCTCTAACACCTTCGTCGTCATCTTGAAGTAAATTAAGATGGCGAGCAATATCAATTATTTGCAAATGAGACAAATCTAGGAACCTGTAAGTGAGTACGCGACTCCAGTTCATGTTCGCACCTCCTGGTTCGCATTGTACCTGAATGTTTCTGTCGATATCGGGTTCTTCGTTTGTAGTGGAGGACGGAGTCCAACTTGGCAGTGAGAATGAGTAGTCCTTATGGTCGTTGTTAGAACAGGAGTTGAAATCTGGACCAAAGGCAGAATTATCTTGGCTCCAAATCCTTGGATAAATACTTACTTTTAACTTTCGACCAGTATCATCCACATCAGTGCTTACCTTCAACCAATTGTAACGAGGTTCCCATTGAAGTTCTCGCCGATCAGGATGTACCGCCCCTGCAACGATATGTAGAGAATTGTCAATTTGTCGCACAGCCTGCATGTGTTTATGACCAAATAACTGGATTTGAGTTCGTTTATTTAATGTGTTTTTGAAAACATCGGCACCTTGCAGCCAGTCGTGTGGATGATGGCACATCACAAAATCAACAATACCCTCTTCCCGTTTTGGTAACTGATGCTCTCCAATGATTACAAATTTGTGGTCGTTATCAAAATGATTGGAAACAGTTGTCGAGGTCAGTCCATTCAATCGCAAAGATGAACCATCATTCAGAGTAAAACTCTGCCGCCAGATTGGTTTCTCAGGGTTTATCTCACATTTAAACGTTGCCGCAAAGTCATTGTAATCTTCCAATGGCTGATAAAGCGGTCGAAAAGCAATTGGGTCGCTCATAAGTTCTAATAATTCACCATTCAGTGCATGAGGACGATCTTTTGCCGTCTGCCGCAAATCCTCTTGGATCTTAGTTAAAGTTTTACTTTTCCTTGCAATTTGCTGATTAACATCGTGGTTACCCGGGACACACCAGACATTGTCATGACTACATCCCACCTTGTCACAGAGTGTTTTTAACCATTCTTTGGCGATTGCATATTCTTCGCGACTGCCACTAAAAGCAATATCGCCACTTACAAGAATACCATCAGGACTTTCGGCAGTCTTTGAGAACTTTTTTGCATCAATTTCAATTTCGTTACGGAGATCATCATCCGCATCATATGTAGTCCCGCTCCATTTACAAAAGTGAATATCCGAGATGTGTAGAAATAGTAACATTTAGTGGTTTCTTCCAGCCATGTTTTCTGTTTGGGGGCAGTTGTTTACAAGTTGTTCATACCTTCTGATATTAGCTGACATTCATGAGTTATTGAAGTGTTAAAACCAAAATGGAAAGATGGTTCCGTTTGATTTCTCAGACTATTCACAACTTGAAGCGAAATCAAGTCAACATATTTTGGAATGAATGCAAGATGCCATCGCCACCTGCGAGCAATAAAACAATCTGGTTATTTCAGGATCAACAATTCAAAAGTGTCCAGTTTTCGACAATTTTCACTATGAGCTTCATTTAATCTGTTCTTCAAACTCTTTATGCGTGAGCGACTCCGGTTGCATTCCCTTGAATTGCCCCTCAGTATTTTCGGAATTCCAACCAAGCCGCACACGACAGTGTTTTGCTAATTCCAGTACGGTTTGTTTTGCACCGTTTTCGCCTTCTTGGTCGAGGTCGAACATGATAGAGATGTGGGTGTTGTGGGTTTGGTTGGCGAGGGTTGCTAGTTTTTTTGCTTGGGTTTCGGTGATGGTGTTGCTGCAAATTGCTAGGGCGGGGATGCCGAGGGTTTGGAGGTTGATGGCGTCGTTTTGGCCTTCTACTAATATGATGCCGGTTTTTGGATTCTTTTCAAAATATTCTTTGGTAGCGAGTTTTTGGAATTGGGGAAGGCCGTAGAGTTCTTGTCCTCTATGAAAACCTTTGACGAATTTGAATTTTCTTGGTTCGGATTTGGTATTGCCTTGGCTTTGCCATTTTTTTTGTTGAGCTTCGTAGTTGAGATTGCGACCGAACCAGGTCAAAACATTTCCCTCTGCATCGGGGTAGCCGTAGACGAAGTGGCCTCTTAATAATCCTTTGGCGTTACTCGGGAGATAGCCGCAGCGGTATTTTTTCATGGTCTCTGGTGTCATGAACCGGCGTGATCGAACATAGGCGGCTGCTTGCGGGGACATATCTGCGACATCGGTAATGAATTTATCGTCGAGATTGACCAGTTCGCGGGCGCGTTCGTTTTCGGAATCTTTCAGTGGGATATTGATGAGTGGTTCGTTGTTGGATTCAGTCGTTGACGCGCTGGGCGTTGCCGTAGCGGCTACATTTGGGTTTCGTGGTGATGTTGTTGATTGGGTTGGTTCAACGGGGGGATGTCCCTCAATCATTGCTTGGAGATCAGCCGCGATTTCTTTGAATTCTGATCCTTTGAGTTTGCCACCATTTGGTTGGCGGTTGTGTTTCATCAGGAACATCAAGTTGAGCAAATTCCCTCGCACGGTGCAGCCGTATTGGAAGCATCGGAAGACGGCTCCGTCCTGTTTTGTTTTGATGGAAATTGCCCGGTCGCCGGTTTGTTCTTCTCTTTTGCCGCAGGCGAAGATGCAGGCCATGCGGGTTTCGTTTTGAGTTTTGTGGAGGGCGGGGAGATCGACTGAATAAAAACTGGCGATGCGTTCGACGACGTCGCCACTTGCAACCAGTTCCTGTTGGAGGGAATCGACATCGATGTAGCCATTTGTTTTTCGTGTACTATTTGTGGAAGCCATGCAAGTTGAAGTAGGTGGAATTAAAAGGGAGGTAAGCTACACTCACCGCCAACCGATGGCAACACGATCACAGACAAAAAAAGGTTGGCAAAAAACGCTTCGTGATGATGACATCATGCTCGCATTAACACGCTGCCCATTAACCGCTGAAGATTTTCTGGTTCTTAGTCAAACGTGGTCGCAACCGT
>JAJRTM010000952.1 GCA_024278285.1 Planctomycetota bacterium | reverse complement strand
TGTTAGAGATTGAATTATCCCAAAACAAAGCTTGAATTTCAGTTCGCACGGCTCACAGAGCCGTGGCACCCAACAGGGGATCATAAAACAAAGCGCAACAGTACAACTGACAACAGCTTAAGAAATTTACCAGGCCCCCCTACGACTATCGCTGAAAGTCATTGAATCAGGCAAAGAAATATTTCAGGAGCGTTTGCTCTTGGGGAACCAGACAGTTTTGTAGGGATCCCAAGGGATGTTAATTGAGCGAACATAGAAAAACCAAGACATTCCAACGCCTGTCAGTATGGAAAGGATGAAGACAACAGGAACCCAAATTTGTAATAAGATGTCCATCGATCTGTCCGCCTTTTTGCTAGTTGGTTTGGAGGGATGTTTTCTTGCCAAAACAGGCATTAAGTCTCGACTGGTCACTGTACGGCGACCAACTTTCCAATAACACTCAGACACTACACCCTAAACAAGACTTAATAAGTCCAGATTATAGGCGAGCCTGATTTCTCCCGCAAGAGTAATATCGCAGTTAATGACACTTGTCTGTTTATTCATCTAGGTAAAATGCTGCAAGTCATATAGTAATAGTTAGTTATGGATATTATTATTTATTGAAAATGTTTGAAATACCATCAGGGATTTATACTTCATCTGTTCGAATAAATAAATATTCTTACGTTTTCATTCTCTTTACTGGACAAGAAAGGTCATTTATATGTAGTATCAGGGAATCGAAACAAGACAATGGCATCTACAATAGAGAGACTTTGTTTTTCCTGCTGCGTTTTAGTTGTCAAACCACCCGCCTCAATTTCCTGCCAGGGAGTAAGTGATGAAAAGACGTAATTTCCTTCAGAACACAGCCGCGGCTGCTACGGTCAGTTTCGCTGCCCCTTATGTTGTCTCTTCAAAAGTGCTGGGGAAGGGAACTCAAAGCGGTGCTAATGAGCAAGTGAATGTGGGCATCATCGGGACCGGTAATCGTGCCAAGGATATTGCCAAAACATGCTTTCAGATTCCTCAAGTAAATATCAAAGCGATTTGCGATTGCTTCAAACCTCGTTGTGACGAGTTTATCGAAGCGGTTGGTAAGGATCAAAACTGGGCGGTTTACGAAGATTTTCGCAAAATGATCGAGAAGGAAAAACTCGATGCCGTCATGGTCGAAACAACAACGCACGCACGGGCCTGGGTCGCGACACTGGCGATGCAGATGGGGGTAGATGTCTATATCGAAAAGCCGATGTGTCTGACAATTGCCGAAGGTCGCTACATGGTTAATGCGGCTCGTAAGTTTAACTGCGTGACACAAATTGGAACGCAACAGCGGTCGATGCCGATCAATAACTGGGCGAGTGATCTGGTGAAGAATGGTGGCATCGGAAAAGTGCATACTGTTTTGGCTCCCAACTTTGTCGGTCCGGTCATCTGGCCCGATCTACCATCCAAACCACTTCCCAAGGGAGGCAAAAAAGGGTGGTGGGAATTGTGGACGAACCAAGCGGAACTTCGAAATTATCATCCACAAATCCATCGTGGCTGGGCAAGTTGGTGGGACTACGATGGCGGAGGCCGGGGGTATGGCGTGACCGGATGGGGAACGCATTCTTACGACCAGATTCAACGGGCATTAGGAACCGACGAAACCGGTCCGGTCGAAGTTTTACTGACCGAAGAGGTCAAATCAATGTCTACCGGGAAATACGACAAACCGACCGGGGGAAAGGTGAACGGGGTCGATTATCACGCGATGGTGAAGCGAGTGGTTGGGCCGAGGGCGAAAATTCGCATGAAATATGCAAACGGGACCGAATTGCGACTCGAACTTGATGGCGACTGGGGACCAGGACTGGGCGCGATTTTCATTGGTGATAAAGGGAAGATCGAAATCAATCGGAATAAAATTGTCAGTAACCCGAAAGAGCTGATCCTTTCGTCTGACAACCCCGGCCCTAACCAGAAAATGGAAACGCAGTACCACATTGAAAACTGGATCGAGTGCATCAAATCCCGCAAGCGATGCAACGCCGACATCGAATACGGTCAACGATCTTCCACGCTTTGCTATCTGGTTAATATTGTTCGCGATGTTGGTCAGGTTGGCAAGAAATTGAAATGGAATCCAGATACCGAACAATTCACAAATTGTAATGAAGCAAACTTGCTCCTTTCCAGAGAACGCCGAAAAGGTTTTGAATTACCTGCGCTGGGTTAGAAGTCTGCCCGATTGAAACTGTTCGCTATAGGGGAAAGGATTTGGTAGAGTTAATTGACCTGCTTGCGATGGAATCTTTCTACCAAAGAGGAATTCATGATGAAAAGAAACGGTTCGATTACTTGGGCTCTATTATTTTGCCTGAGTTTCTCGATGAGCGCAATGGCTGCGGATTATCCGATTCAGCCGCTGCCGTTCACTCAGGTGAAAATCCAAGACCGATTTTTCAAACCTCGGCTCGATACAAACCGAGACGTCACCGTCAAATATGTTTTTTTGCGATGTCAACAAACAGGCCGGCTTGATAATTTTGCTAAAGCAGGGGGCTTAATTCCCGGAGAATTTGAAGGGATCTATTTCAACGATTCCGACGTCTTCAAATCGATTGAAGGAGCATCGTATTCGCTGGCAACGTCTCCGGATCCTGAGCTGGATGAATATCTGGACGAATTGATTTCAAAAATTGAAGCGGCTCAGGAAAAGGATGGCTATCTTTATACGATTCGAACCATTGATCCTGCCAAGGCAAGCGGTCAGCCCGGCGTTGGTAAAGAACGCTGGTCGCATCTGTTGAGCAGCCATGAACTTTACAATGTCGGTCACCTTTACGAAGCTGCGGTGGCACATTTTCAGGCAACGGGAAAACGAACATTATTAAATGTTGCGATAAAAAATGCAGAACTTGTTCTGAAAGAGTTTGGACTGAAAGGTCGTCACGATGTGCCGGGGCATCAGGAAATTGAGATTGGACTGGTCCGGCTGTTTCGAGTGACGGGAGATAAAAGATACCTTGATCTGGCGAAGTTCTTTCTCGATCAACGTGGAGATTCGCACCGGAAGAATAATTATGGAGCACAACACCAGGATCATCAACCGGTAACCAGGCAGCGCGAAGCGGTTGGGCATGCTGTTCGGGCAGGGTACATGTACAGCGCGATGGCGGATATCGCTGCGATTGAAAACGATGCCGAGTATGCCGAGGCGATTGAACAATTATGGGAAAATGTCGTCTTCAAAAAGATGTATCTGACAGGCGGAATCGGCTCTTCACATCAGGGGGAACGATTTACCGAAGCTTACGACCTTCCCAACAAAACCGCTTACAACGAAACCTGTGCTGCGATCGCGAACATGTTCTGGAATCAGAGAATGTTTCTACTGCATGGAGATGCAAAGTACGTCGATGTGCTGGAACGAATTTTGTACAACGGCTTTCTTTCCGGGATTTCGCTTTCCGGTAATGAATTCTTTTACCCCAACCCCTTATCCAGCGATGGTCGATATCCATTTAATCAGGGGAAACTCGGACGATCAGCCTGGTTTGGCACTTCTTGCTGTCCTGTGAATATTGTCAGATTCTTGCCTTCGTTGCCCTCATATATTTATGCACAACGTGACAATGAAATTTACGTCAATCTGTTTATTGGTTCTGAAGGAAAGCTAACACTCGGCGAGAACCAGATTACCTTAAAGCAGCAAACCGACTATCCCTGGTCGGGACAGGTTGATATTCAGGTGGAGCCAAGCGAATCTGAGAACTTCACTATCAAGGTTCGTATTCCCGGTTGGGTGAAAGGGAAGCCGGTCCCCGGTGATCTTTACCGGTATCTCGACGATGCCCCTGCAAAGTATACAATCAAAGTGAATGGGAAGCCGGTCGAGCAGAAGTTGCAAAAAGGATATATTTCTCTTTCACGAAATTGGCAAAAAGGGGACCTCGTTTCTATCGATTTTCCGATGCCGATCAGACGAGTTGTATCGCATCCGAAAGTAAAAGCAAACCGGGGGCGTGTTGCATTGGAACGAGGACCAATCGTTTATTGTCTCGAAGCGACCGATCATTCTGGTGCGGTTTTCGACCTGTTTCTACCCGATGAATCGGTGCTGGAGAGCTCGTTTGACGAAACATTTCTCAATGGAGCCGTTCAGCTTCACGGGATAATTCAACAGGTGTTTCTGGAAGGGGATAAAGTTTCGGTACGTCCTGTTAGAATGACTGCGATTCCTTATTACTTATGGGCACATCGAAAAGTTGGTGAAATGGCGGTCTGGTTGCCACGTCAAAAAGACTTGACGAAACCACAATCGCCCCCCACGATTGCATCATCCGGAAAAATGACGGCTTCTTTCCATCATCATAACGATTCCCCTCATGCGATGAATGATTTGATTGAGCCGGAATCTTCGAGCGATCAAAAAATTCCTCGCATGACATGGTGGGATCACCGCGGCACCAATGAATGGATTCAGCTCGATTATGATAAAAAGAGAACCGTCTCATCGACATCACTTTACTGGTTTGACGACACTGGCAGCGGTCAATGTCGGGTACCTGATAGTTGGACGGTATTGTATCAGGAGGGCAAAAATTGGAAGCCGGTCCAAACAAAACAAAAGTACGAAACATCCTTGAATCAATACAATACGGTTCAATTCGATCCAGTTGAAACCACCGCACTGAAAGTGATTGTGCAATTAAAGCCACAGTTTTCAGGTGGAGTTTTGGAATGGAAGGTTTCCCAGTAATAACCCAGTAATAACAAAGGGAATAAAGCTGCGAAGTCGTACTGATAATTGATTCTTCTTACTTTATAATGGCTGAAACATTTTACAGCCACGGATTTTCACGGATCAATTCTCCTGAAGAGGCAAGGACGATACTCAGGGACAGAAGAAAAGAACTAAAAATGATCCTCTCTTCTTGTCTTCTTTGCGAGAAACTTTAGTCAAATAAATATACGGGACTTCTATAGAAAAAGTGGAATGGATTGGCAGCAAGACGCAAAGAAAAAAGAGAATTTTCAACTTCACCTGGCATGAAAATGATTCTGATGTATGAATGACCTTTTTTTGATCTGTGTTTGATCCGTGCTACTAACATTAAAAGTTTACGAACGGTACGCAAACTTTTTTTGGGGGAAACATAACTTTAATGAGGTATACAGGTTAAGTGTCGATCCTATTCTTCATGGCTTTCATCCTTTCTTTACCACTAAGGCACGAAGCCACCAAGAAAAAAGAAAAAATTGATTCGCGTTAATGGGCGTTTATTCGCGGTTCGGCACCTTCCAATCAAACAAACCGGTTTGCGCAGTCGCCTTCGGCTTGCCGTTAAACGAACCGTTCCAATTAAAATTTTTCTTCTTTGTGTCTTC
>JAJRTM010000951.1 GCA_024278285.1 Planctomycetota bacterium | reverse complement strand
TTCTGTTTCAATCTTCTCGAATAAGGTAATCCCAGCAGCTTCCCAGCGGTAACCTCCTGCACAATCAAAAGCCTGATCCCGTTCGACATATCGAATAACTTCTGCCTGCGTCAATGATCGCATCGTTAATTTCGTTTGATCGGTAAACGTATAACAAGTTTGCTGATGAATAATGCAAACAGCGGTAATCAATCGATGTCCTTTCCCGCAGAGCTGTTTTATCAATTCAATATTCCTTTCCCGCGAGCCCGGTTTTCCAATTGTTTTACCGTCAATTTCAACAACCTGATCACTCCCGATCACAATCGAACCCGGATGCGAATCTGCCACACTTTTAGCTTTTTGACTGGCGAGTAATTCTGCCATTTGAAGTGGTGTCAACGACAAATCGTTTTGCACCAATGTTTCATCGACATCGGGTGAAATCGCCTGGAATTCCAAGCCAATTTGTTGCAACAATCGCTGACGATAAATTGAAGAACTGGCAAGAATAACTTCTGGTGTTGATGAGAAATCATTCATCTTTACCGGGCATCCTCGCTCAAGCCGTATTCGTCGATTTTTTTGTGGAGTGTATTTCGGTTGATGCCCAGGCGTGTTGCCGTTTTGGTCTGTACTCCCTGGCAGCTTTTCAGTGTTTGCAAAATCAGTTGTCTTTCCACCAGAGAGACGACTTTCTGGTAGAGGTCTTTATCATCGCTGGAACTTTGCAGCATGCCCATCGTGACAAGTTCTTCACAGATAGAACCGAGATCTTTTTCGGTCCTCATTCCCAATCGAACCGGAGCCAGTCCCCTGACATGAGGCGGCAACAGCTCAGGCGAAAACTGACCTGAGGTAGAAATAACAACCGCCCGTTCAACATAGTTTTCCAATTCACGAACATTGCCAGGCCAGGAGTAATTTTTCAGAAACTGTTTTGTCTCCTCGGGAACGGTGAGCGGTTTGCATTCGTTTTCTTCTGCGTATTTGTCGATGAAAAATTCCAGCAGCGCATCGAGATCATCAATTCGCTCTCGAAGCGGCGGCAGGAAAATGGGCAACACATTCAGACGATAATACAAATCTTCCCGGAAATGCCCTTTCTCAACTTCCTCAAGTAGTTCCCGATTGGCAGCCGCGACGATGCGGGTATCAATGGAAATAGTTTTCGTATCGCCAACACGTTCAAATTCATGCTCCTGCAGAACACGTAACAATTTCACCTGGAGCGGAAAACTCATCGAGTTAATTTCGTCCAGAAATATTGTCCCGCCATGAGCCGCTTCAAAGCGACCAGTTCTGTTTTCATACGCAGACGTAAATGCCCCTTTGACATGTCCGAACAATTCACTTTCCAAAAGGGATTCACTCAACGCACCGCAATTGACTCGCACATAAGGACCGCTGCCTCGCGGCGAAAGTTCGTGAACCGCGCGGGCAATCAGTTCCTTGCCGGTCCCTGTTTCTCCCATTAAAAGGACTGTTGCAGAACTGCGTGCAGAAAGCCGAGTCGTGCGATACACCTCCTGCATCGCGAGGCTATCCCCAATAATGCCTTCCAGGGCAGCGCTATTCTTTCCATTTGAATCAGTCATGAATCACTTGCATCTGTTTAGCATCGAATCAATAAAACGAACCACGATGCGCGTATTATAAGCAATCAACTCATTTTTTGTAGTCTTTTCCATTCTTTGATTTAAAAATACTTAAAAGGAAACACATGCTACGAACACTCCTGCCGTCACATCGGGCAAATCTCATGCAATATGCTTACCGTTCAGGCAACTCTGCTGTTCGTCGGCATAACGGTGGTCATGCTGATAGATGCCGAATTCTTCTCAGTCATTGTTTTTTTTGTCTGGGAACAATACGATCGGTGCAGATTTTTCTCGGCTTAACTCAAGGAATTAAATGATGAGTTTGCGTTTGACGTTTTTTTATCTCCTCGCTCACTGTTTGACGGTAGCTGTTTCTGCGTACTCACCATTACAGGCAGAGGAGAGTTGGCCTCAATTTCGTGGACCGTTGGGGAATGGTCATGCCCCGGATGCAAAAATTCCTGTCACTTGGTCTGAAAGTGAAAATGTCACCTGGAAAGTCCCCGTGTTGGGGGAAGGTCATTCATCGCCGGTGATTTATGGAAATCAACTCTGGTTGACGACAGCGATTGTTGAGAAATTGTCGGAAGAAGAACAGGAAGCTCGTCTGGAAAAAATCGAGTTTGCTTCGAACGGTCTCCAGATTTCAGGGGCATTAACACTGAAAGCCCTTGCATTTGATATCCAATCCGGCAAACAGATTTTTGAAGTCGATTTGTTGCACTACGACGCAGCCAGCCCGAAGCATATTACAAACAGTTATGCCTCGCCGACCCCTGTGATTGAGAAGGGACGGGTTTATTGTCACTTCGGCGAATATGGTATCTGTTGTGTTGATACAACAACTGGAAAAGTTTTGTGGAAGAATCAGGAACTGAAAGTCGATCATCAAAATGGCCCCGGTGCCTCTCCCGTGATGTGGAACGATTTAGTTATTGTCCATTACGATGGGATTGATCATCAGTTTATCGCCGCATTCAATAAGTCTGATGGAAAAATCGCCTGGAAAACTATTCGTTCGGGCAAGACAAAAGATTTGCCGCCGTTTAAAAAAGCTTATTGCACCCCCGTTATAACGCAGGTAAACGGCAAGCCCCTGCTGATTTCCCCGGCTGCGGATTGGGTTTACGGTTACGATCCTGAAACCGGCAAAGAACTTTGCAAAACATCTTACGGCAAACTCGGTTTTTCAACCGTCTGCAAACCGGTTATTGGAAATGGAATGGTTTATATCTGCACCGGGTTTATGAAATCCCGGCTCGTTGCTGTGAAATACGAGGGAGCGGGAGATTTGAGTGAAACAAACGTAGTCTGGCACTCCGACAGACAAATTCCACAAAAGCCATCGCTACTGCTTCTCGATAAGGAAATCTATTTCGTCAACGACAAAGGGATCGGCATTTGTCTGGATGCGATGACCGGCGAACAAATTTGGCAGGAACGGTTCGAAGGAAAATACTCCGCCTCTCCAATCTATGCATCCGGCCACATTTACTTCTTTAACGAAGAGGGAAAAACAACCGTCATCAAACCGGGCAAAGAATTAAACATCGTCACAGAAAACCATCTCGATGCCGGCTTCAAGGCCTCCCCCGCAATCATTGGTGACACACTTTTTCTAAGAACAACAACGCACTTGTATCGCATCGAAAACTAATTTTTTTTGACAGAGCAAGCATCGGCAAAACAATTACTGTCGCATTTATTAACTCAACGGAGTTGGCTTTTTCAGGAATAGGGAGATCCACTTCCCCTCGTGGTCCGCGGGTAGCGGATCACGCCTATGTTACGAAGTCACTTCTTCAGGCCTATTTTTTCAAACGGAATAGGTTTGAATTCGGGGAGAGTTTTGTAGATGACGGAATTCTTTTTCAACCGGAAATCACCACGTTTTCCATTGATAAATCCTGCTTGCGGACCGGTGATTTGAATATTTTTTTCGTTGATCACATACGGTTTGGCTGCACCGCGGATCGCATCGGGTTTGCAGTTAACCCCTACATTGTATTTTACAACAGTTCCTTTGGGGGCTCCCGGTTCATCTTTCCATAAGCCGGGCAGTTTCGGGTAACGGGAATTCCAGAGTTCCGATTGAATCGGCATCGCATCCAGCCGCGTTTTCATGACACCATCAACCGAACTTTTCGCCCAGCCCAATGCGCGGGCATCGACATGGACACCAATTTTACAATCGATAATAAGGTTGTTCTCCACAATCACATCCCGCCCGCCACCAATCAAAAATGCCCGGTAAATATCATACATCACATTGCCAGACACCAAGGTTCCGCTATACATGTCATCCAAATAAATCCCGCTGCACCCCCGGTTTTCATGTCCGTGCAGATGATGCAAATAGTTATGCCGAATAATAGTCCCGCGCATCGTCCAATCACGACCGGAATAAATCGCACCGGCATCGTTTGATTCCTGACAGACATGATGGATTTCATTCAATTCCATCAAGTGATAGTTACCGCCAAACATAATCCCGATGTGTGGCGAATCGTAGATTAGATTGTTCGCCACTTTTTGTCCCACACCATAAACCGCAATCGCATTGCAATACATCCGTTTCCAGCGACCGTAGTCGTGAATTTCATTATTGATTGCCTGATGATTGGCAGGCGTTAATGTTTTGCGGTCGCCGCCGGAGAGTGTAATCCCGCTGTTAAACAATTCCGACAAATGGCAGTTCTCAACCGAATTCGATTCCCCTCCGGAGACCGAAACGCAAGTCTGTCCTATTTGCCGGAAGTTGCACTGGTCAACTTTGATCCGCTTCGAATTATTGATACGAATGGCAGTTCCTCGTGTTCGTTCAAAATTCAAATTCTGAAATTGTAAATCAGAGGCTCCCTGCACATCAAACAAACCACCAGTTGTTGAAAGAGTTACCTGCCCCGATTTCAGCGAACCGGGTGGCCAGAAATAAAGGTTCCCTTTTTGATGATCGAGTACCCATTCACCCGGTTGATCCAGTTCTGAAAGCAGGTTGAACGCATAATACCATTGCCCCTTGCGATACCCATAACCGTGGTGAGGTGGTTTCAGTTCGATAATTTTTTGCTTCGGATCGATTGAAGCAATCGGCTGTCTTCCATCTGACCAATCCCAGAACCAATAGCCATGCAGCCAGGCGTCCGGCTCGTTTATCCATCGGCTCTGTTGATCTTCCCCGTAAACAAATCGACCAATCTTATCCCCCTTGGTGCCGCGAACATCAACCGGTTTATTTTTGATGACATCTACAATCTTCACAAAATCTTTCGCAGGCCAACGAGTCACCGACATCACCCGATCATTATAGAACAGAAAGGGAGGATCACTTTTCCAGTCGCTAATTTTCTCGATCCCCAATTCGTGCAGATTAGCAACGAGTACATGCTGGCGAGCTTTTTTCGGAAGCAGATCAAGCATAACTTTATCGGTGACCGGCTTGGCATTTTTCACCGGGACCGCTCCGGTGAAAGTAACCTTCTGTTTTGGAGAAGCACGAAAAATGACCGGGGCGTCGGGCTTTCCGCTGAAATCGCTGTTGATCAATACTTTTTTCGCCAGGTAATATTCCCCGCCCATGAATTCAACAACAATCCCATCTCGTGGTACACGATTACTTTGCTTGAGTTGCTGGATCGCGATTCGCACTCTGCCAATGGTAGCAAACGGTCCATCCCCTTTAGCCGGCAACGGCAATTGCCCCGACCAGTTATCATTTCCTTTGGGAGAAACATAATACGTTTGAGGAGCTCCCCAGGCAGGTTGCCCAGCAATAAAAAACAGCAGGGAACTCAGAAACAGTAGCAAAGAGATCTTATTGGGGTGGGGCATCGTTATTCTTTCTTTCGAAAAGGTTGGACTAATAAAGAATAGTGTACCACATCAAGGCAATCAACCGATTACACGGCTCGTTCAAGATATCACCGAACTCGATTCTTGTATCGCCAGGTTTATTGCTTAACTCAATTTGTTTGTGTAAGATCAATCTGTTCAGGTACTGCGAAAGTTCTCGCCAAAGCGATTTCATTCGTTCATCATTTTTCGATATAAAGAGGTTAAGATCATGCCGTTTTTCATTCGTGTGATTTTAATTGTCATCTCTGTTACTTTTGCACAAACAACAGCTTTTGCGGATGATGTTCGCAGCCTCAATGAGCTGAAGCAGCAAATGACACAGCTCGGCAAACCGGCGTTAGTAATCGCCGGGGCAGATTGGTGTGTCTACTGCAGGGAAATGTCTAAAGAGCTGGCAACCACGCCAGAGCTACAACCCCTGAAAAGGCAGTATGCGATATTGAAAATAGATGCAGATACGCCAGTTTGGGCGGCTGCCAAACGTGCTTTCAAATTTGAAAAGAATGGCGTGCCGGCTGTTTTCGTCTTTCGGGCAGATGGCAAGCAGCTTCATTCAGGAGCAGGAAAGCCGACTGACATGCACGGTTTTCTCAAACGCAACCTTGAAAAAGCTGGTCTTATTCTTACTCCTGCACAATCTCAGATTCTGAATAAAGATTTAGCAAAACTTCAACGTGCTTTGAAGAAAAAAGATTTAGCCGAAGCGATTAAAATTTCTTCCCCTTACGATCTGGGAAAAAGTTTTGCTCAACCGGCGATCACAATGACAGCCGTTCAGAATAAAATAAAAGAGCAAATAACCGAGCAACTAACCAGCCTCGAACAAAAATTAAAAGAAAATCCTGACGACTTCCACGCTGCCTACGAACTAATGAAGCTGAAAGAAAACTGTGCTGGCTCCCGACCGCTCACTGCGCAGGTTCAAACCGTTCACGATGCTGTCAAACTCGACAAAAAAATAATCGCACAAACAGAGTTACTGCTTCAGGCTGACCGCCTGCATAAAAAAAGAAAACGCCGGGACGAAAACAAGATCTATCAGGATATTCTTAAACAACATCCTGATACGGCGCTGGCAAAGATTGTCCAGTCGCGACTAGGTAAGAAAAGTAATTCGAATACTGGCCTGACATCAACTCCGGAAAAAACTTCCCAGGAGATCAATCTCAAAAAATCACAGACGTATCTGCGTCTGGCCAAGCAACTGCTTAAAGTTAAATCGTCTCAAGCAAACAAGTACCTGCAAAAAGCAATTGACGCAGCCCCGGAAAGTGAATCCGCCAAGCAGGCACAACAGTTATTGAACTAAACTACTACCGGCCTTCAGCCGGTAGTAGTTTAGTTGTCCCCCCAGGTAACGGTTAGGGTGACCATGGCGTTTAAGGATTTCAAGTCTCCCAAGCACAAAATCATCGCTCTGTTGACCGCAGGACGAGAGAAGTGGAAAACTAAACATCACGCAGTCAAAAAGGCTTTCAAGCTCGCTGGAAATCAGGTTCGTGCGGTGACAAATAGCCGTGAGAAATGGCGGGATCGCGCGCTGGGAGCGGAACGCCGACTGCGTTGTGTGCAGGGCAATCAAAAAAAAAGAGGCGATTGACCGGGCAGGCGAGGGAGTTTTAATGATCCCCCCGGTTCAAAAGTTGGTTCCGTGTGGATCGAGTGACACGCTTGAAATTATCCAGATGGCGATTCTTTTCGTCCTTCAGTCGGCGACCAGTCTGCGGAATTGCGAATCCTGTATTCATCTCGTTTATGAAATGCAGCAAGGAGGAACTGCCCGCCCCGTTATTGGAGCAGAAACTGGGATGGATCGACGAGTATAAATAAGAATTGCCACAATGGCAATAACTATCAGGCATGAGCCAGGCACTCTGCCACGAAATCCGAACCGAAGGTTATCACGCCGACTCGGCAACGCTTCTGCCAGACAAACTTCCGGCGGTTCACAGCAAGCAAGCACGGCAATTGCAAGAAGAAGTGATCGCCTTCGTCGCATCGCAGTGCGAGAAAGTTCCTGCAGGCGAACGATTGCCAGGCAGCAGCGAAGTGCTTGAGTCGCTCATCGGAAAAGGGAAACGCCTGGAAGGCCAACAGAGCCAAATCGGCTTCACCCGGCAGATCCTCGCGATGGCAAGTTCAGTGGTCACGGTGACCCAGAAAGAAATAGGAAAGTAGGGCTTGCTTTCGCCTCTTTTTCGTGTGGATAGGCTATACGTTTTCAAAAATTGCCTCTTTGAATTTGACGACGAGGGGTACGTATTGCCACGTGCTTGTTTGCCGTTTATATAAATACTCGGTTTTTTGTGATTTATTTTTGAAAATCTTGTAGAACGCTATTTATTGCTACGTTACTCTCTACATAGCAGGGCTTTTCAAAATGTTTGTTGTAATGGGAATTGCTTCTCCAAACATCATAATCCCCCATAAGTAACAGAAAATACCATACGGGGAGATGAAAAGTATTTGTAACTATTCAGCCGCAGGGCTAGCGACCTACGGCTGATCCGTTGACAGGCTTCAGGAACATTTCACTGAATAGTTACGAGTATTTATTTATTAGCTGCTATGCCTTGTCAAATTGTGCAATCTCAGATCACCGTTTTTTAATGAAAGCTTTTGAAGATGTTAAATTGTCCATCACTCTCTCAGGTTCTCTCTTCTTTGTTCAATCAAATTGCTGGACACAGTTTTACTGGAAGACAGCGTCGTCATGTGAGTCGAAGAAGAATGTGCCAGTCTTCCTCAACAGCAGGAGGTTCTGCAGAAGTGCTTGAGGATCGTTTTCTTTTGGCAGGTGCTACCGGAGTTGATAATTCGTTAGGTTCACCGACTGATTTGCAAAACCT
>JAJRTM010000950.1 GCA_024278285.1 Planctomycetota bacterium | reverse complement strand
GTCATCTTTGGCGGTCAGTTTTAATACTTGCCATTCCTGCCCTAATTCGTCAATTTCAGAGAGCTGAGTATCTGCTGGCCAGGGTGTCCGTAATTTTTCATCAAATGCAAGTACCCGATCATGCACTTCCCCCTGAGAGGCAGCAAGGCGATACAACAGGAACTTACCAAGCCGATGTTTCTGTTGAAGTTGAGACCAATCGAGATCGCCTTGAGCAGCCTTATATTCTGCAAGAGCCTCTTTTTCTCGCCCCAGTTTTTCAAATAACAATCCGAGTTTTGCCCGATGATAAGCTGTATCACCAAATAAATTCTCATCGGGATGAGTTGCCCGATAAATGACGCGTTTGGCAAGAAACTCGTCAATGATTTTATTGGCTCCAAACTTCTTTAACTTTCCCCAGTCTTTTTCAAATTCGCCGTCAAGCAGAAATTGGAGTATCTCAAATGCAAAATAGGGGACTTGCGTATCAAACCGATTGCTGAGAATACATTGACGGGCAAAGTTACGGTACTGGCTCATACTTCCTCCCCAGCGAGGCTGCATGGCGTTCAACATATTGAAATAGGGTGGCGAAAAATCGAATCGAGCTTCCACAGTTCGGCGAAACCAGTCAACTGGTTCATAATCCCTGTCTACTCCACCAAGCGATACGGCGATCATCTTATAAGGAGGAAAAGGAGAATCCGGCCGCAGTAAAAACGCATACTCCAGGTGGACCTTGGCAATGCTTAAAAGCTTTTCGAAATTCCTGAATTGCTCCTCGCTTGTATCCTTGGCCCATTTCCCGCCGCGAGCTCGCCATGCTCTGCCTTCCATGTGGACCCCGAATAACCAATGCTTAATGAAAGGGTCCATTTTATCAGACTTCAAGCAACCGACTAACAATTCTCTTCGAAACAGATCGTTATTCGCATCCCAGATACTGGCTAATTTATGATGCACGCAAAGAGCCCATTGGTCTTGATCCGATTCTGCTTCTTCTTCCAGCCATCGTACAATGCTGACGATTAACGCGTGCTTGCGCCCGTTGCCCGTAGAAGATGGTGCCGTACTATCAACGACAAACAAACGGAGGTAGACCTGCGTAATAAGAGGGTACTGACTTTGACGAAGCTGTTCGATACACTCCTTCCAATTTGCCTCAGCAGCCTCTGCATCCCCTTTGATCAGATACTGAATATGCGAAGTGTAGGTACGCAACAAAGGGTCTTTCGAGCCAATCGCAATCACTTCATCAACGAGCTGCAATAATTCATCATTAGAAAGCGAACCCGGTTGCCTGGTTGCACTTAACAGAAAAGCATGCAAAAACTTCTCACCAGCCTGCTTCACCTCCCCTTGATCTTTAGTTAACTTGCGATAAGACTCCAGCTCCCGTAACCGATACTTCAGATATTTCTCATTAAAACTGCGTACCGTTGGGATCTCTTCAGAAGCAGGTAGATTGAGAAGTTCATTTAATGTTTTACCTGCTTTACTTTGCTTAAATACACTTATTTTCCCTCTCGCTTCTTTCGCAACTCGATACATTTCCTGGCTATGTTCTATGCCATCACCACTGAAGGAAAAAAAGGGGCCTTCTCCATAATCGGGAATCTCTAATGGTGTTTCAGTTCGACGTTTGGTATCAAAATATCCCAGCCGCTGAAGCTCTGCATCCTCTGATTCTTTTTTGTTGACCGCTAACTCAACACCCTCATTCCTCTGACGTAAAATCAGGACTGATAAGAAACCAAGCATGACCAGAAATAGCACAGAGAAGCGTAGTATTTTTTTTGAGAATTGAGAGGCCACCGTTCCCGCTTCCTTTCTGATCTATCCAGATCACTAAACATGCCAGGCACCGCCACCATGAAGAGCTGTTTTTAGTGTAGAGGCAGCGTGCGGAACCACATCATACCGTGCAAAATGCAAGCCCGGTTTGCTCAACGAATCACTGGACACAAGCTACCAGTCTTCAGCCCTGCGTTCAAGCGAGCAGTGAAACTTGCTGACTCTACCGGATTCTATGTGCCAGTAATTTCAAGCCGTTTTTTATTGGCTGAAGGCCAATCTCATCATAACCTGGGGCATTGCCCCAGGAAGAGATCAAAATAAGTTCCTTTGGCTGAAAGCCATAAACAAAAGCATTGAATATGGCTTTCAGCCAATAAGTGAATCTGATCCTTTTTCCTGGGACGATGCCCCAGGCTGGCTTGCTAAATAACTCGGGAAATGGGGGAGTTAGGGTGTTTTCGTGTTAAGAAACTGTTGCGAGAAATAACGGTTTTGTGTGCCACGGCTCTGTGAGCCGTGTTTGCGTTGGAGTGAGAATATCTTGTAAAATCAAGCTTGATTTTCAATTTGCACGGCTCACAGAGCCGTGGCACACACCGTAAAATCAAGAACCAAAGCGCAACAGTGCAACTGGCGACAACTTAAGAAATTTACCAGGCCAGCCCAAGGCTATGGTAAAAGAGGCCTTCAGCCAAAAAATAGTAAAACTCGACAGTAATTGCTAGCTTGATGCAAAGCGCTTATTGCTCACTCAAACCGGCGCATAGATTCCGGTAGAGCAATGAAGCTTGCAACCGTCTTTGTGGCTATTCAGCGAGAGGGTGGCTGAATAGTTACCCGTCTTATTAATCTTTCGATGCCAATGTCGCGGCGATGAATTCGCGGTTTAGTCGAGCAATGTTTTCGACGCTGATGCCGGCTGGGCAAGCCGCTTCGCATTCATTGGTGTTGGTGCAGCCGCCGAAGCCTTCTTTGTCCATTTGGTTGATCATCTTTTCCACGCGAGCATTACGTTCCGGCTGCCCTTGTGGCAATAACGCAAATTGCGAAACTTTGGCTGAAACAAACAGCATCGCAGAAGCGTTTTTGCAGGACGCAACACAGGCACCACAGCCGATACAGGTTGCTGCATCGAAAGAATCATCTGCATTTCGTTTTGAAATGGCATTTGCATTTGCTTCGGGGGCATTGCCTGTATTGACAGAAACAAAGCCGCCCACCTGCATAATGCGATCCAGCGCAGCACGGTCAACCATCAGGTCTCGCAGAACCGGGAATGCACCTGCTCGCCATGGTTCGATCCAGATATGATCGCCCTCTTTGAACTTTCGCATGTGAAGTTGGCAGGCAGTCGTTTCGTGGTCTGGTCCGTGAGCTTGTCCATTGATCATCAACCCACAGGCACCGCAGATGCCTTCTCTGCAATCATGTTCAAAAACAACAGGCGTTTCATTTTTGGAAACGAGCTTTTCGTTCAACACATCAAGCATTTCCAGGAACGACATGTGCGTGGAAACGCTGTCGAGCTGATAAATTTTGAACGTCCCCTTTGCTTCCGGGCCATCTTGTCGCCAAATATGCAATGTAATTTTCATAGCAGCTTGTCTATTGACTTAAAATAAAAAGTAAATAACCGGCAACAAACACCGGCAACAAATAATGTCAGGCACAGCCTGACCTACTTCCTGACGCCTACTTATAACTTCTTGTGGATAACTCAACATTCTCGAACTTCAATTCTTCCTGGTGTCGAATTGGTTCTTTATCATCGCCTTGATATTCCCAGGCAGAAACATGACAGAAATGCTCATCGTCTCTTTTTGCTTCGTTATCTTTTGTTTGATGCTCCTCTCGGAAGTGACCTCCACACGATTCTTCTCGCATCAAGGCATCTCTGCACATCAATTCGCCATATTCCAGGAAGTCTGCCACGCGCCCTGCTTTTTCCAATTCCTGATTAAGCTGATCGCCCTGCCCTGTCACATTGACATCTTCCCAGTAAGACCAACGCAAAGACTTAATCTCTTTGATCGCTTCATTAAGCCCCTGGGCATTGCGAGCCATGCCGCATTTGTCCCACATGATTTTCCCGAGTTCACGATGGAAACTATCAACCGAGCGGCTTCCCTTAATCGAAAGCAGTTTATCAAGACGGCCTTTCACTTCCTGCTCAACAGAATTGAACGCATCGTGATCGGTACCAATCTCGCCCGGCTTCGATTTAGCCAGATGATTCCCAACCGTATACGGAGCCACAAAATATCCGTCCGCAAGCCCCTGCATTAACGCAGATGCCCCTAGCCGGTTTGCTCCATGATCAGAAAAGTTTGCCTCACCAAGAACAAACAGTCCGGGAATGGTCGATTCCAGATTGTAATCAACCCACAACCCGCCCATTGTATAATGAACAGCCGGGTAAATTTTCATCGGTACTTGATAAGGATTTTCATCCGTAATTTTCTGATACATGTGGAACAAGTTGCCATACTTGGCTTCGATTGCATCTTTGCCCTGTTCTTCGATTGCTCGTTTGAAATCGAGATAGACTGCCATCCCGGTTTCGCCGACGCCAAATTCCGCATCACAACGATCTTTCGCTGCGCGGGAAGCAACATCACGAGGAACCATGTTTCCGAAAGCAGGATATCGTCGCTCCAAATAATAATCGCGATCCTCTTCGGGAATTTGATCCGGCGAGCGTTTGTCATCTTTATTCTTAGGAACCCAGACTCGTCCATCATTTCGTAGCGACTCACTCATCAATGTCAGTTTTGATTGATAATCGCCAGAAACCGGGATGCAGGTGGGGTGAATTTGTGTGAAACAGGGGTTCGAGAAGAACGCCCCTCGTTTATGACATCGCCAGGCAGCAGTTACATTGCAGCCCATCGCATTGGTCGAAAGGAAGTAGGCATTTCCGTAGCCGCCCGTGCAAACAAGCACCGCATCGGCTGCATGTTTCTCCAGTTCTCCAGTCACCATATTTCTGGTGATGATCCCACGAGCCACACCATCGACATTAACCAGGTCAAGCATTTCCCGACGAGGGAAAACTTTTACTTTTCCCTTATTCACCTGCCGCATCAGCGCACTGTAGGCACCAAGTAGCAACTGCTGCCCTGTTTGACCACGAGCATAAAATGTTCGTGAAACCTGTGCCCCGCCGAATGTTCGATTTGACAGCAAGCCGCCATACTCCCGAGCAAACGGCACCCCCTGGGCTACGCATTGATCGATAATACTGTTAGAGACTTCTGCCAGTCGATAAACGTTGGCTTCTCGCGAGCGGAAATCGCCCCCCTTGACAGTATCGTAGAATAATCGCCAGACCGAATCGCCATCGTTGGGATAATTCTTGGCTGCGTTAATTCCCCCCTGAGCCGCAATGCTGTGAGCACGGCGGGCAGAATCTTGATAGCAAAACGCT
>JAJRTM010000949.1 GCA_024278285.1 Planctomycetota bacterium | reverse complement strand
GAGAACGATAATTGCTCCTCGTTCATTTCTCGAAGCTCAGATGCTTTAGACATATCCTCAACCTAACTTCTAAACCAATAAATTGAATTTCTCTGTTGTTCAATAATCATCAAAACTGCGATACAGAAAGCTTATGAACTTCCTGGTCGCCGTGTTAACAATCGCACTCTCATCGGCAACTTGTGTGCCACTCGTGCAAAACATTGTCGAGCTGCTTCGTGAGAAGCCCCTGAGATTTCAAACAGGACTGTTCCCGGTTTAACCACAGCGACATAACGATCCGGTTCTCCCTTACCTTTACCCATCCGAGTTTCCAACGGACGCGCCGTTACTGGCTTATGGGGAAAAATCCGAATATATAATTTACCTTCTCCACGAATATACTGCATCGCTGCAATACGGCACGCTTCGATTGTTTTTCCAGTCACCGAACCTGGATCCAGCGCCTGTAAACCCCAGTCACCGAAAGCCAGTGTATTACCACGAGCCGCATTACCTTTTATGCGACCTCTTTGACTTTTTCGATGCTTGGTTCTTCTGGGCATCAGCGCCATCTTTAGACTCCTCGTCTGAATAATTACCGTGATCGATCCAAACTTTTACACCAATAATACCTTGACCCGTTTTTGCAGTCGTCTGACCATAATCAACGTGTCTTTGTAATGTAGAAAGTGGAATTGAACCGCGAATTCCCTTTTCCTTACGTGACATCTCGGCACCGCCAAGGCGACCGGAAAGTTGGATTTTAACTCCGTAGGCACCCGCGTCCATCACCTGTTCGAGTGATCGCTTGAGCGCCCGACGAAAACTACCTCTCTTCTGTAATTGCTGAGCAATATCTTCTGCCACCAAAATTGCACTTTTGAACGGATTGCTCAATTCGACAATTTTCAATTCCATCCGCCGACCGGTCAACTCTTCTAACTCCGCTTTGAGCCGGTCAATTTCCTGCCCTTTACGACCGATAATTACACCTGGACGAGCAGAAAATAGATTAATATTAACATGATCGCGAGTTCGTTCAATTTCGACTTTCGCGATTCCTGCAAAACCGTATTTCTTTTTGATGAAACTACGAATTTTCACATCTTCAACGAGCAACGTACCAAATTCTCGTTTCGTTGCATACCACCGGCTACGCCAATCCTCGACGATACCTACCCGAAAACCTGTTGGTCGTACTTTTTGTCCCATGACAATTTCGCCTGTTACCTGTCACTATAAACTAATTGAATACTACAAACTAATTGAATACTGAATAACGCTGGACTTTTCAAACCCCAAAAATGCAAACCTCAAAAATCCACCCAGAAAAACTAAGGGATTTCCGGAGCATCAAGTGCAACTTTAATATGTGCAAATTTCATTTCAAGCATGTCTGCCCGACCACGTCCACGTGGTCGAACTCGCCTGAATTTTGGCCCCATATCAACCTGAGCATCTGAAATAATCAGAGAGCCGGAATTACGGGCACCACGATCTTCTGCGTTTGCGACCGCACTCTTCAAAACTTGCTCCAACATCTTTGCACCACGATTGTGCATGAATCGAAGTTGCTCCAACCCCTGTTGCGCGGTCATCCCACGTACCAGGTTCGCAAAATGACGCACCTTAGTAGGAGAAATACGAGCAAATCGATGTGATGCCTGAATACTTGCCATAATGACACCTATAAACAATCCAGATATTCTGGAATTCAATACCAATAACTTCAAACAACCGACGAAACGACAACAAATCGAATTATCGCTTCCCTCTGGCACCATGCCCGCGGAACGTCCTGGTTGGAGAAAACTCGCCGAGCTTGTGCCCAACCATTTCTTCGGTCACGTACACGTTAATGTGTGCCCGACCATTGTGAACCAAGAATGTATGTCCGATAAACTCCGGTGCGATTGTTGAACTTCTCGCCCAGGTTTTGATGGGATCCTTGCGATCAGCTTCATCGAGCTTCGCAATCTTCCCCAACAGGTTGTGATCCACATAAGGACCTTTTTTAAGGGAACGCCCCATTCTTCAGCCTCAATAAAAATGTTGACAGAAAAAAATGTATAAATGTTGACAGAAACGTGTTTACTTCAACTGTCCATAACGTCTTGACTTACGCCGACGAATTATCGCCTTACTGGAAGCCTTGCGTCTTTTACGTGTCCGCCCCCCCTTTGCCAGTACGCCTGTCGGGCTACAAGGATGCCGACCACCAGAGTTACGGCCTTCACCACCACCCATCGGATGGGCAACCGGATTCATTACCGTACCGCGAACTTTGGGGCGACGCCCCATCCAGCGTTTACGTCCTGCTTTTCCGAGGACAATTCTATTGTGATCTGTGTTTCCCACTTGACCAATGGTCGCCCTGCAGGAACTGGGTAATCGTCGAACCTCACCAGAAGGCAACGTGACCTGTGCCCAACTCCCTTCTGTCGCATTCATTACCGCGACAGTACCAGCCCCTCGGACTAACTGACCGCCTCGACCAGGCTGCATTTCAATATTGTGAATTTCGGTTCCCTGTGGTATCCGTGAAAGTGGCAAGCAATTGCCAACCTTCGGATCAACATCAGGACCATTCTCCACAACATCACCAGCCACGAGACCAACGGGAGCCAAAATGTAATTCTTTTCGCCATCTTCGTATTGAAGAAGTGCGATGCGAGCCGAACGATTCGGATCGTATTCAATAGAAATTACCTTTGCGGGAATTCCCTCTTTTTTTCTCTTGAAGTCAACAATGCGGTACATCTTACGATGTCCACCACCACGATGGCGTATTGTAATCTTCCCCTGATTGTTACGACCGGAGTGTTTTCTCAAACGGACCAGCAGCGACTTCTCAGGCTTTTTCTTCTTGTCTGTAATTTCCGCAAAGTCACTCACAGACGCCCCACGGCGACCCGGACTTGTCGGTTTATAAAATCGGACACCCATTTTCGACTTCCTCAGTCGTTGACTCTACTACTTTTTATTTTAATCAGGAGCACAAAAACTCCTGCCCATTAACATAAACTCTAGAATTGATTCTTAGAAGAACGAGATCCGGTCATCTTCATGTAATTCAACAATCGCCTTCTTCCAACCTTGCGTATGAGTAAAACCCGACTTTGTTCGGCGAGGCTTTCCCTTACGGTTTTGAGTCCGGACTTTTGCCACCTTCACATCCCACAATGCCTCAACGGCAATTCGGATTTCATGCTTGTTAGCCTGCGAGTGAACCTTGAAGGCATACACATTGTGCCGCTCAGCCATGTGTGCATTTTTTTCCGTCACCAACGGCTTAATCACAACCTGATATGGATCAAGATTCAAACCAGAGCTAGATTCCTGTACCATCTCACCGTCTCTCTATTTATCTGCAAAAACCGCCAGCTTGTGCAATTTCAAAAATCAATTAACTCAAAAATTATTTACAACAATGTAGACTCAGCCCTGCTTTCGCAACGCATCCAATGCGCCACGTGTCACCAGCAGCATCCGCTGATGCAACAAGTCATACGCATTCAAGCCAGAGGCAGGAGTCACCCTGAACCCGGCGATATTTCGCGAAGACTTCCAAATATTTGTATCGTAAGACTCAATCGCCAGCAGTGTCTTCTTTGCATCCAAACCAAGTACTGACATCAATGAAATCACTTCTTTGGTTTTCGGAACTTCAAACTCCAGGGAGTCGATCACCTTCACCTGACCATCCTGAAACTTACTCAACAAGGCCATTCTGGTCGCCAGTCGAATTGCCTTCTTCGGCAATCGGTAGCTCCAATCTTTAGTCACCTTGGCAAATGTATGCCCCCCACCCTTGCGAATCGGAGATCGCCTACTCCCCGCACGGGCATTACCAGTACCTTTTTGACGATACATCTTCTTGGTTGACCCCTGGACCATCCCACGGGATTTTGTCGCAGCTGTGCCAACCCGCTTATTGGCTTCGTACATGACAACAACATCATGAAGAAGCTGCTTATTAATACCGGAGGAAATCTCGGCTGGATCAAATTCGTATGATCCAACTTCTTCCCCCTTTTGGGAGTAAACCGGCAATAAAATCATATCACTCATCTCTTTTTATCCCGCCTGACAGGATACCCGTCAAAACTTCTCGTCAGTAGTATGTCAAACAAAAATTACCCTGCACCCAAAACGCTACCCCATCTTATTGGTAGGCCGAACCAGCACAAAACCACCTGGCGGGCCTGGCACACCCCCCTTAACCATAATCAAGTTCTCTTCAGGGATAATACGTGCAACCTCCAAGTTCCGCACCGTAATATGTGCAGAGCCATAGTGCCCCGCCATCTTAGTCCCCTTCAGAACACGAGAAGGATCGGCACTCTGCCCAATCGACCCCCCGTGACGATGAACCTTCTTCACACCATGAGTTGCTCTTTGGCCTGCAAAATTGTGACGCTTCATCACCCCCGCAGTACCACGCCCCTTGGAAGTCGCGATAACATCAACACGAACACCAACTTCAAATTGACTTTCCGCACTGACAACCGAACCAACTTCCAGGCCATGACTCTCGCCTTCGGTGCGAAACTCTCGAATAAACCGCTGAGGCTCACACCCTGCAACTGCCCGAGACTCCTGCCCGGCATCCTTCAGCCTCTTTCGTCGTTTACTACTAATTTCTGCAACATGACCACGCTCGGCACGATTCGCCAGACGACGAGGCTTGTCGCCAAAGCCAATCTGCACAGCCTCATAGCCATCGCATTCCTGAGTCCGTACCTGAAGCACAGGACATGGACCCACCTCAAGAACAGTCACAGGGATAACAATCCCCCCATCACTGTAAACCTGAGTCATTCCAACTTTTCGACCAATCAGCCCAACAGGCATCACAACACCCCAAAACTATACAGACCCAAAAGTAAAACCAGATCCAACAGACGCCCAATGCGCAAAAACAACCTATAACTCCACCCTGCAAAAGGGCAATTAGTGAATGCCAGGCAGAAAACACATCCTAAAGAAGGTGAGTCTCGCAAACCTGCTCCACCCGAGCTTTTCGCCCAACTCGGGCACATTAAGAGTTATGCAGTCGCCTTAATCTTGATATCAACCCCGGCAGGAAGAGACAGCTTATTCAAAGCATCAATAGTCTTCCCCGTTGGCTGAACAATATCAATAACTCTTTTATGAGTTCTTATTTCAAACTGTTCTCGCGACTTTTTGTCAATATGCGGACCACGCAATACCGTATATCGCTCAATTCGAGTTGGCAGGGGAATGGGACCGTGAACAATCGCACCGGTACGCTTGGCTGTATCGACGATATCAGCAGCTGACT
>JAJRTM010000948.1 GCA_024278285.1 Planctomycetota bacterium | reverse complement strand
GATTATCGTAAAACAATTGAACCGGTTCTGTTGCTATAACCGTTTTCGATACAAGTAAAAGAACGACGAACGAACTATACCTTAACAGTGTATTCATGCTTAATCATTCCTCTGGAATCAATGAAGCCCGTTAGTTATTTCTTGCTGAATGTTCAATAAGCATTCCAGGTTGCTTATTATCAACACGTTGACCTACCAGTTGACATTTTGCAACTCTAAGCCAGGGTAGTCTGTCATGATTACAGGCTGAGGGCGTCCATTCGTTTATTCTGTTTATTTCAGCAATGAGGAATATGGCGGAATTAACGGGGGCATTTTCTGCCAGATTCGGCACAATTGTTATAGGCGTCGCGGGTTGAAATCTCCCTCGCTGAATGCTGCATTATTAATTACCAATTGCACGAGAGTTGCTGATATCTTCAAACTCTTGCAGGAACTGTTTGAGTTTCCCTGTTTTTCTGCTTACATTGAAGTTATTTTCTGTTCAGACTTGCACCAAAGAAGTAAGTGGTTCAAATCGTGTTATTATCATCAAAACTCTGATCGACGAAGCAACTAGGATTGGAATATGTATATGTCTCAAGATTTAACTCCTCAAACTGCGGAGAATCTTCAGCTACGGATTCGAGACCTGGCAACTTTAATGAGCCGTGTTGCAGAATCTTTGCATCAGGGGGATCCAGTCGAACTACAACATTTAGCCGATGAAATTGGAGCGGTGCAAACAACGGTGCAGGGGGTGTCCCGACAACTTGAAGATCATCCGTTACTCGCAGATTCCGAACGTTATGTGACTCGTGTTAGTGATATCCTCGAATCTTGCAAGCTGATCAGTACGCGTCAGGAAGCGATTGACCAACTCAAGCGGTTACAACTGCTGAAATCTTTTGACCAGAACGATCATGAAGCATTTGGACAACTTCAAGATCGCGTGAAAACAGTGCTTCATTCTTTGACAAATGGTTCTGTCGAAGAAAGACGCCAGGCGATGACGAATGTTTTGGAAGACCAGTCTGCTTTCAAAGCCTTGTACGAAATGATTAACCGTCCAGAAGATTTATCGGATAACCGCTGGATGGAGGCTCAAGGAATCATTACCGATACGTTTGGGCGAAACGTTGCCCTGGCTGTGATTAGAGGTCGGGCTCGTTAAATGTATCTGCAGCAATAAACAGTCCATTAATTTATTATTACAGAATATTGATGCACGAGATTTTAAGGGAGGCTTTGATGAATAGTTCACGTTACAAGACATTACTTTCGTATTTACCGGGCATGGCAGCGATTGTAAATGCTTTCCAGTCGGAGCAAGTGCAACTGGCTGTGTTTGATCGACTCATTGATGCCCTGGATGAAAAAACGGAAGACTCCAATCGTGCATCCTCTGGGAAAGCCAAGGGGAAGGCAAAAGGAAGTGTCGTAATTGCTCCCGACGAACTAGAACACGATATCGTCGAAGGAGAAAGCATTCACGCGGCACTCGATCCGGATGATTAGACGATCAAAAGAACAGCCCGGATGCGTTGAAATATCCCAAACAGCCTCCATTTATGTCGTTTCGGAATTTAGCTTCAAAGCATTGATAACAGTGATGGATAGCAGGAAGTTTCCTGGAGTAAAACAGAATGACCTCTGAACTATTGTCGGATTACGATCGCGTGCAGCTTTCGGCGCACTCGCTAGCCAATCAGCTAGCTGATGTTGCGACGATGATGCGTGCCCAGGGGCAGTTTCCGCCAGTCGATCTGGGCGATAAAATCGATCAACATCTTGACCAGGAAAAACAATTTCGCCTGAAGCTGGAGGAATATTCTCGTCGTTGTCATTTGAATGTCTCTGAAGATATTTTGAAAATTCGGTTTGCCCAGTTGCAACCGATCATGGATGCCACCGCTTGTTTGAAGCGGGCAAATTCTCATCTTGACGCATTACGAGATCGACTTGATGCAGCCAGTTGTGATCAGGAAATTAAACGAAAATTGTACGCTGAGCTTTCAGCACTTGCTTCTTTAATGCACAATCCGCAATTGCCTTTACCGGAAGAAATTGTTCAATTTGCAGGTTATGAAGACGATTTGACATTAAGAATTGAACAGGCAGTCCAGCCACCTGTTATAACAGAACCGTTATCGCGACCCGAAACAGAGACAACCGAAAACTTACATCTCGGTTTTGAAACACCCCCGGCAAGAGATACCAATCAAGAATCTGTTGTCGAGGCGAATTCTCTGCTTGATGCTCCTGCGACAAAACCTGTACCGCCTGACGATGAAGTGGCGGAAGATTTGATTTTCGATGATATCCGTTCTGAACCTGCAACCAAGCAGATACTCACGACTTCGGAAATCAACGAACGTATTAGTCAACTCGATATTGAATCGCAGATTGATCAGCCGCAGACTGCACCGCAGTTGGAACCGGCGGCTTCGACTGATTCGGAACTCCCAACAGATTCAGTATTCGATGAATTTGAGATGCCAGCCAAGGGGCAGGGTGGCTCTTTGAATGACCAACTTCGCAGAGAGTCGCAGGAATCAGCTTTGGGACAGCCCGTCGCGTTACAGACTCATTCCGTCGCAACGCCAACTCCGACTGCTGCTCCTACTTTTGTATTTGATCCGAGTATTGATTATTCGCATGTCAAAGAGTACGCAGAGAAGGCGGCAGAAGCTCAAAATCGATTTGATCGTGTCTCTTTTCTGGGACGTCTTATCTGGGAATTGATCTCACTCGGCGAATACTCCTGGGCGTATCAGGTTTCTCGATGTCTTTACACGAATGTCGATGAAGACTTGACAATTCCTGCGCCGCCTGCCTGGTTGATTTCACTGCTGACGATGGGAGACCATGTTCGCCTTTCTTCAGGTCGAATCGCAAGAGAATTCAATAACATTGCGACTCAGCATCGTGATGAAGCTATTCAGATTTCGAAGACACCCAATTCACCGGAAGCTTTTCTGCTGCGAGCCGCTTTAATGCGAGGTACTGTCACGACAGCCTCGACGGTTGCATCAGATATCCTCAGAGCTTACTCGATCGAATCGAATCAGACACAACTTTATAATTATTGCTCACGAATTGCCTCTTTTGCCTCGCGTGCTTCCGGGTTGAAGCTGGATCAATATTATTATCGTCCGGGAGCAGCTTCCATTGAATCCGATGCCCGGGCAATTCGCGCACAGGTCATTTCCTGGAAAACTCGCACGTTCGATGAAATCCTTCCTTACACGATTTCAATGCCGTTGTTTTCTCGTGCTCACTGGTCGGTACAATCTTCCCAAACACTGAAGCATCCCGAACTACTGGAAGAATGGCGAGCCAGGCAAGTTCTTCAAGCACGCATTGCTCGCTTATTGCAACCTATTGTGGATAATAATTTGACACAGGGAGCGTTGGTTGAACAGGAAATTCGTCGACTTTCCCATTCTGTTTTGCTGACTGAAACCGGAACACAGGCAGTCATTTCTTCAACCGAATCGATCGAAATACCTGGTCGAGAAGTTTACAACTCTGTTCAAGAGGCGATCGAGTATGCTTCTCACTGGCTTGTCCTGGCGGCTTCGTATCCGGGGATGGAATCGGTTCTGGTTCCTCAGGAAGTGAACGAACTGCGTGATGAAATTGATCATCGACAGAATTCGGTTTTTCTGGAATTAAAGCAACTCGAAAAAACGCATGGAGCACAATCGCCTCGAGCAGCTTTAACGGCTTGCCGAAGAAGCATGGATCGCATCAATCAGTTATTCCACCCCACCGAAGAACCACGTATTTCAGAAGTTGATCCTTTGTGTCTACTTAATGCAGAGCTTCTGAAAATTCCGGGAGTGACACTCGATAACGATTGGCAATGCAACATTACGCCTTCCACGTTAGAGCATCAGATTTTAACCATCATGAAACACGGCTTTGTTTCCTGGGAAGATGCCTTTGAGCTGCAAATGAAAGCAGGCTGCTACCGGGCTGCTCATCAATTGATAAAACTCGATATCTTTCCCGACGAACAAAAAGAACAACATAAAGAGCAACTTGAAAACAGAAGGCAGGATAACGCAAACTCCTTGTATGAACTTGCAGGACAAATTCGCTCAAAAGTTGCTGAATCTCAAGCTCTTGAATTGCTTAATCCATTGGAATCGGAAAAGTTACTCACGCAGCTTAATACCATCGAAGAACGAATTTCTTCGGAGTATCGGTTGGATCAACTTCGCTCCGATTTAACACAACTTTGGCAACATCTGGAAACGAAAAAGGAGTTGGAACTTAAAAAAATGCAAGACCGAATGTCTCGACTTGCAGGGCAGCAACCATCACCACCTGCTGAAACCGATTCGGCAGCAACCGAACCTTCGTTGTTGCAGTTCCCAGAAGAAATTGATCAACCACGTTCCCCTGAAAACAGAGCGTCTACTGACGACGACGACTCCGCAGACTGGGCAATTGACGTATAATATTTCAACTTTAACAGACTGAACAGTTAGTTCGGTTTCTCGCAGCAACTTGATAGCTTGGTCGAACAAAACCATAATTTGCTTGTGTACGACAAAAAATTTAGTCAAGATAGATGTCAAACAACCTGCCGCAGCACCTTTGTGTGATGATTTTATTTATCGGTGTTGCTGCAAGCGATGGGCGGAGAAGTTGGAACGATCTTCAACCTCTCTTATAACAACGAGTACATGTTCATGGATCATGAGAATCACAATTTAGATTCTTCCAGACCGCCTGGAATAGAAACAATAAAGCTGGGCCAGCAGAAACTCTCGCAGGGAGATCTGAATGGGGCGTTGGCGCAATTTCGTCTGGTCATTGAACACGTCAGCAGAGAAACACCTGAAAATCTTCTTCTACGTATTGATGCCTGCAACGGCTTGATTATTCGAGCGGCCTTAAAAAAGAAGCCTGCTTCCATTCAACGATCCTTTCAGGTTTTAATCGATGAGCTTGAATTGCAGCAGGAATTCAATCAGGGTATCCGAGAACCGATTGCTGCCAAGATCAATGCGGTGACAGAAACACTTGGCTCGATGCGTTCTTGGATCGCGGTTAAAAAAATGAGCAGGCTGATCTTTAAGATTGTCTGCGATGATACCCCAGACTCTCTCGCGCATCGCATACGTGCCTTGAATAATCTTGGTTCCGCTTTAATTGCAGAACGCCGGTTTGATGACGCTGCCCATATTTGGCAATGTGCGATCGATGATCATGGAATAAAAGCGAAGCAATCCTGTCCGGCTCCACTGGCTACAATCCATAATAATTTGGCAGAATTGCTTCGTTTACAGGGGCAGTTTCCACTTTCGCAGCAACATCATCAACAGGCTTTGGACCTGCGTCTGAAATGCTTCCCGGAAAACCATGTCCTTGTCAGGCAATCCCATTTCAATCTTGCCCAAATACAGGCAGAATCTTATTGCTATTCTGAAGCAGAGCAGCAAATTCAAGCTTATCTGGGTTCATTCAATCTGGAACAAGATCGGCTCAATGCCGACTACTTACGTGCCCAGACATTGCAAGCCCGTTTATTGATGGAATCTGGTCGGTACCTCAGTGCGGAAAAATTAGTCAACCAATTAGCCCGCTGCTTACCAGAAGCAAATCTGGCTGCAGGGCGACTGGAAGCCGATGTCCATTTAATGCGGCTTGAATTAGCGATTCATATCAAGAAATCGAATATCATTCAAAGTGAATCCTCTCGCCTTCCACATATTTTGGAAGAAGCGGGATTACTAAACACCGTTTATGAAGGTCGTTTTTATCTGCTGTTGGGTATCTTGGCTAACCAGCAGGGGACAGACGCTGAGTTTGAAAAAGCAGAGGAACTTTTACAGAAGGCATTACAGCTATTTCAAAATCGCCTGAATTCCAATCATCCGTTTATCGCCCAGACAATTTTTCATCTGGCTGAAACTTTTTCTAAATCGATGCGACAAATGCGGGGCGGTCAGACAGCCAGCACTGCGTTTTCTATTTACGAACAAACATTTGGCACAGATAGTATCCCGCTGTTGGTTGGTCTTCTGGAAACTTCCAAAATTGTCCTGCTGCAAAATAACTACAAGAAATCCAGGCAACTGCTCAAACTGGCAATGTCTGTTTACAAGCAGCACCCATCTACCTGCGCCTTGTTTGTGATGAATCTTTATCAGCGTTTAGCTCAAACATATCTTGGATTGAATCAACCGAGAGTTGCTGCTTATTATTCCCGGCAGGCATGGAAAACATTATCAACCGCGATGGAAGTCCCAGCCACTCAGAAGGTAGCAGTTGTTGACCAGGCTTTCCAGCTTTCCAAACAGGCTTCTCATTCACAAGATGCCATCGCGTTATTGCAACGAAAAATTGAACTACTCAGCGAAGAGTTTCATTTTGCCCATCCAAGTGTTACCGAAGCAACCGAACAGCTTGGCAGGTTGTACGCCGAGCTTGACGAGCATGATAACGCAGCCGATCAGCTTTCTAAAATCCTAGCCGTTCGCTGTTCCGAACTGGGCGAAGATTCAGCCTTGGCTCTTGAACTGATGGAGCTGACTGCCCAGACGCATCGCAAAGCGGGACAGGAAGATAAAGCCAAGCTGATCGAAGCACAAATTCAAGCTTTGGATGACAAGTCGTCCCACGTGCTGAGCGATCTGTTCTGATTAGAGGTTCTTCCGTTCGTCGTAGGATGGCGTGCTTGCACGAATGGTACTGTCGTATCATAAGTTCTTTCAAGTGTTGTTGTTGCGTAGATTGTTCTTTAATACTTTTCTTGGTTTATTCATCAGTGGGTAGCCGTGTTTTCGTCGTTTGAGGACTCTTGGTTCCAGGCGACCAGGGCGGTTGCCGACTTCGCAGGAGGCAATTTGAGCCAGGTGGGTCTCTTTTAATTTGCGAATCGTTTTGAGGTC
>JAJRTM010000947.1 GCA_024278285.1 Planctomycetota bacterium | reverse complement strand
TTGAAGCACCTGGCTGGATTACAGAATCTGACCTACCTTAATCTGTATGGCACAAAAATTACAGATGCCGGGCTGGAACAACTGGCGGGACTTAAATCTCTAAAAAAATTGTACCTCTGGCAAACCGGGACAACCGAAGCAGGAATTAAAAAACTACAGGCAAAACTTCCCCAGGCACAAATCATTTCAGGCCTGACGCTCATCAAACCAGCTCCCCCCAAAGCAGAAGAAAAGAAGCCGGAAAAAAAGAAAGAAGTAAAAAAACCAGCTAAGAAAAAGCCCGCTCCCAAAAAGGCGGCTGAAAAGAAACCAGCCCCCAAGAAAGTAGAAAAGAAACCGGCAGAGAAAAAACCGGCTGCTAAGAAATAATTCTGACGCAAGGGTAACTTTCAGCTTTGGTGTAGGGGCCGCTACCCGCGGACCCTACGGCTGGAGACAATTCGCTGAATAGTTGCACAATTTATTTTTAATTCCTGGATTTCTTCCCGCATTTCTGGGCTTCGTTAACGTATAGGTTGTTGTCGGTTCCCTTGAGATAATGGGCCTGCGGACCAATTCGATTGACCAGGATGTTTTATGCGTTTGTTTTCTCGTGCACATTTAACCGGGGTGATATTGCTAGCCTATATAATAGGTGGGGCATTGATGCCGGTTGCGCATCATCACCATGAAACCTGCGGACATGCTCACGATGTCAACGAATCATTAAAGCAGGATTATTCGCACGAGCTCTGCTTATTTGACCATGCTCATTTTCATGATTTTTCTCCGCAAGAACGTTCAATTCCGACGATGCCACACGATGACTGCGCTGTTTGTCGGCTGCTTTATATGGCGACAACTGCGGTAGAGTTTGTCTCGCTACCCGTCTGTAGGGCATTGGTTACAGATGCGACTGTGCAGCGAGTTACCATTGCTCTTTGGAGAGATATTGCCCTCCCGACTCCACGCGGTCCGCCTGCTTTTGTATGAACTATCTTCGTTTGCAAACTGCTTTTACGAAATCGAATCCGATCAGACGAGCGTGCCAGTAATGGCAAGGGTTAACGCCCACGGTTCGTCAGAAGTTACAGAACGATTCGGTCAATTCATACATTTAATCAGGCTGGAGTATTTATCATGTCATCTTCTCTCTCTTTTCATAAAAACAGGAAGCGTCGCGGTTTTACGCTGATCGAGCTTCTTGTTGTCATTGCGATTATTGCGGTCCTTGTTGCCCTTTTGCTGCCCGCGGTCCAGCAGGCTCGTGAAGCGGCTCGGCGATCGAGTTGTAAAAATAATTTGAAGCAACTTGGTTTGGCGCTGCATAACTATCACGATGTCTATACTGTTTTCCCCTCTGGTTGGATTGGTGCCAATGCAGCCGGGCCACATACTGGATTGAATTCACCCGATCTAACCGGCTTTGGAAATGGCTTCGGTTGGGGAGCGATGATTCTTCCCCAGGTCGAAGCAGGCAATATCTATGACCGAATAAATTTTTCCCTGCCGATAACTCATGCGGATAATGCTTCTTCAATCGCACAAGTGATCCCGACATTTCAATGTCCTTCAGACCCCAAACCAGATACGTTTGAAATCGTCGATGATTCCAGTAATTCATTCCCTGTTGGAACCGCAAACTATCTCGGAGTCTTCGGAATCAGCGCAATCCATCGCTGTGAAATCGGTGCGATCCCGAGCAGTGTCAGCGCGACCGAGCAGTGCACAGCAGAAGGGATTTTGTACCACAACAGCAAAGTGAAAATTCGCGATATTACTGATGGAACAAGTAACACGATTATGATTGGCGAACGAACCACTTTTTATCCACCCTCCAATGATCCTTTTTACGGCGTCTGGGTTGGTATTATTCCGAATTCGGAAGAAGCTGCTGAAAGGATTCTGGCTCATGCCGTACATGGCCCCAACGAGGCCGATGATGCGGGAGACTTCGGAAGTTCGCATACCGGCGGCGCCCAGTTTGTACTGGCAGATGGCAGTGTTCGATTCATCAGCACAAATATCGATACGCCGACTTTCCAGAAGCTGGGCCAAATTTCGGATGGGCAGGTCGTGGGTGAGTTTTGATTGACCAGTGCATACTTGATGCGGCTCGCTTTGAACATCGGCATTGAAACATCTTCCGGCAATCGATGATCCAATCGCCGGTGCAATTGCCGCTGTTGTTTGGCGATGCGCTGTTGGAGTTTCCGCTTGCGTTTTGCGTTCTGGTTCTGTGTCATACTCTTCACTTGAAATCCTTTCGTGTGGTGCAAAAGTTGCTTACCCGTCTTACGAAAAAAAGACGAATAACACCGGACGATTTCAAGTATTTCAGAAAAATAACCCCACTCAACAAATGGGACTCGCTTGTTTAAGGTCTAGTATCAGCCGCGACCGCCAATACGTTTTGGCAGATGTAACCCTGACGGGTTCCTCTGCCGATCTGCCCCCGTTCGCCTTTTGTCTCCCAGTTGAGCATGACCAAACAGAGATTGTCCAGGACTCAGGCCCGCTTCACAGTCAGCCGTTTTGCATCCAGTAGGCATCACCAAATCCTCCATGGGAGAACAAAAATAAGGGAGCAGTGATTTCATCCTACGGACCTGCCTCATTGATGCAGGAAGATATTTTACAATGCAAAATTAACAATGCCCTGCGAATTATCAATGCTCCTTCCCAGGACACAAGTTACGCTCACGCAGGCTGGCAAAAAGAAAATGATATTTGTATATCGGCCAATGGCTTATGGTAAAACTTAAGGTTACAACGCACCCTACGACTAAACAGACAGGAATGTCTGTGCTCCGCTACAGATAGAAATGCCGATGCTCCGTTTGAAAGAACACGGGCTCTCTGTAATTCTGAATCGATGCCTGTTAATCTGATAGCATGATTGATTGGCCTTCATTTTTGGATACAGATCAGCAGATCGCTTTTTGGACGATTCTGGTGGGGATTGTCTGCAATTCCTGCTGTGCGCTGCTGGGCTGTTTTCTGGTGCTACGCCGAATGAGCATGCTGGGGGATGCGATCAGTCATGCGGTATTGCCCGGTTTAGCAATGGCGTTCATTCTGACCGGGACATTGAACGCGCTGCCGATGTTTATCGGGGCTGCGGTATTTGCCATGCTGACCGCGGGACTTTCGCGGCTATTAAGTTCGGTCGGAAATACGAGTGAAGAATCGGGACTCGGCATTGTATTTACCTCTTTGTTTGCCCTGGGGATTTTATTGATCCAGGTTTTTGCCGAAAACGTACATCTGGATCGCGATGCCGTCCTGGAAGGGGCGATTGAATATGTGACACTTGAAACAACCACATTATTCGGTCTTCAATGGCCAACTTCTCTTGGGGTTACCAGCATTGTTTTGATTGGCGTGCTGATTTGGCTGGCTCTATTCTGGAAGCAGATTAAGGCGGCTAGTTTCGATCCCGTTTACGCCTCTGCGATTGGCTTGCATGGTCATGCGATGTTGGCTGTTCTGGTCATTCTTGTTGCGTTGTGCGTTGTCGCTGCGTTCAAAATTGTGGGGACGGTGCTCGTGGTTGCGATGCTGGTGATACCGGCTGCTTCTGCTCAATTGATCTGTCAGCAACTCTCTCGCATGCTGGGCGTTTCCGTTTTATTTGCAATCGCAGCCACGGTAACCGGCTACTATGCGGCCTGGCACCTCAATACAAATGCAGCGGGAATGATGGCGGTGATGGCGGGCGTTGGTTACTTCGGTGCATTACTCTTTTCGCCTTCGCAAGGCTTGTTGTTTACACAACATCACAGAAGAAAATTAAAGCAACGCATTTTTGCAGAAGATATTCTGGGAGTTCTTTTTCGGTATGAAGAATCAGCAGAGAGAACGGGCGATGCCAGCAGTTTGCGAGGAATGTAGCTTTCCGAATTGAAACAGTTAATTGGAGAGAAGTACAACGCGAAGTCGATGAAGCGTTTGATCAAAAGTAAACTTGTCACCACTTCAGCAGATCAGGAGTATTTATTGACCGCAGCCGGGAAAAGAAATGGTCAACGGATTATTCGCGGGCATCGTTTGTGGGAATCGTTCCTGGATCGCGAATTCAAATTACCTGAAGATCACCTGCACGAAGCGGCTCATCAGATGGAACATTATCTCGACCAGGAATCTCGCAGCAGCATCGAAAAACAACTCGGCTCTCCTGCTTCCGACCCGCACGGCAAAAACATTCCTCCGCAGCCAGAGGATGAATAAGAAAGGGTGCGTATTGGGGTTTGCAAAGTGGAGAAGCATCGGACAAGCAATTATTGTCACCTCTTCAGTTTCTGTTTTGTCGTATCGTAAGATGGGTGCAAGCACGCTGTTGTTTATACATAAGTTATAACCGGTTCTTTCCGAGAGAGATACTCCGGTATGTCCATTAGTATCTTATCAATGAAATGCTACGCAAAAGTGGCAGGATATTTTATAAGAATTGTTTTGAACCAAATAAACAGAAATGAAATCATTCCATTACACTTTCAATTTTTCAGTTCGTCGTAGGATGGTCTGCTTGCACCCATCTTCGCGTGCCCAGTTGCGTTCAATGAAAAATAGAGAGTGAAATTTGTTATTGTTCTGCCATTGATTCACCGGCATGAGACTGATACAGCGCTAGATTTGAAAAAGTGGAAACCACATTTGATGGGTGCAAGCACGCCATCCTACTTTTTCCTAACGCCTAATACCTACTACCTAACGCCTACTTTCCTGTTTTCTTCCGGCTATGCCGGGTTAGGGATTGAAATTTAATCGTGACACGAATTGGAATTGCCATTGTTGAACGTGAAGACTGTTTTCTGATCGGAATACGCTCAGAAAAAACAACGCTGTCCG
>JAJRTM010000946.1 GCA_024278285.1 Planctomycetota bacterium | reverse complement strand
ATGCAACTTTCCGATGGCGGTTGGGGCTGGTTTTCTGGACGAGGCGAACGGTCTTATCCGCATACAACTGCAACGGTGGTACATGGATTGCAAATCGCCAAAGCGAACGATGTTGCGATTGTGGGCGGCGTTCTGGAAAAAGGAATCGCCTGGCTGAAAAAATATCAGGAGGAGCAGATTCGCCTGCTCAAACTGGGTGATAAGAAAGAAAAACCGAAAAACAGACAGTACCGAACGGCTGCCAACAATCTTGATGCGATGGTCTACATGGTCCTGTGTGATGCGGATATCAATAATACGACGATGCAGGATTATCTGTATCGGGATCGAACGAAACTTTCGGTCTATTCCCTGGCGATGTTCGGCTTGGCACTGCACACAACACAATCGCAAGAACGCCTTGAGATGGTGCTTCGCAATATCGGACAGTATTATGTAGAAGATTTGGAAAACGAAACCGCGTATTTGAAAATGCCCGAAGGTTACGCCTGGTGGTACTGGCACGGCAACGACATTGAAGCGAACGCCTACTACTTGAAGCTGCTTTCACGAACCGAACCGAAAGGGGTGAAAGCTCCGCGGCTGGTGAAGTATCTGCTCAACAATCGTAAGCATTCTACGTATTGGAACAGCACCCGTGATTCAGCACTCTGTATTGAAGCGATGGCAGAATATCTCAAAGCGACCGGAGAAGATCAACCAGATTACACTTTGGAATTAGTTGTTGATGGCAAGGTTCGCAAAACGGTTGAAATCACCGGCAAAAATCTATTCTCTTTCGATGGCACGTTCGTTCTCAAAGGAGAAGAACTGACGACTGGAAAACATACGGTCGAATTCCGTAAAAAGGGAAAAGGCCCTGTCTACTGGAATGCGTATCTGACCAACTTCACGTTGGAAGATCCAATTGCAGCAACAGGGCTGGAGCTGAAAGTCCGTCGGCGAGTTTACAAACTGGTTGAACGAAAAGATGCGAATACAAATGTTGCCGGTTCACGGGGGCAGGTCGTTAATCAGCGGATCAAGAAATACGACCGCGTTGAACTTCAGCCCGGCGATATCGTTACCAGCGGCGATCTGCTGGAAATTGAACTCGGTATCGACAGTAAGAATGATTACGAGTATGTCATTCTCGAAGATTTCAAAGCAGCGGGAACGGAGCCGGTTGATGTGCGAAGCGGTTATCTTCCCGGCGCAAACGGCGCGTATGTCGAATTTCGTGACGAAAAAGTCGCCTTCTTCATGCGAACCATTCCGCGAGGAACCAGCAGCATGAGCTACCGTCTGAAAGCAGAAATTCCAGGGAAATTCTCGGCACTACCTACCTTCAGCTATGCAATGTACGCCCCGGAACTGAAAGCAAATTCTGATGAATTCAAGCTGGAAATCAAAGATCGCGAATAATGATTTAGCGATGATTGGTTTAAAAGAAAATAATCTCCTTGGAAGGGTCCGCTATTGCGAATCATCGCAATAGCGGGGTCTACATCCAATCGTGGTGTGCAACACTTGCAGTGAATTTTTCAGGCGAACAGTTCGCGTACTGCTTTTCCTTTGCCGTCTTGCGTGACGTAAAAAGGGCGGCCTTCGGTGTTAAAGCCGGTACGGGGGCTGATTCCCATTGCGGTCATAATGGTGGCATGCAGGTCCATGACAGAAACGGGATTTTCGATGGCAACTAAAGGGCGTTCATCAGCCGTTTTTCCGTAAAGGAATCCCGATTTCATCCCGCCACCAAACATGACAACACTGCTTCCGCCGGTGAAGTGGCGGTGTAACCCATAATGCTTTGGTTCGTTGACGGTCTCCACTTTGAACCTTGCCTGATCGACTGCATTGGAACCGGGTTTCCCTTCGATGATTGCATCCCGACTGAATTCGGAAGCAATGATAACCAGCGTTCTTTCCAAGCGACCGCTTTTTTCCAGATCGAGAATTAACTGAGCGATTGGACGATCTATTTCGCCGTGCAGCCGAGCGGTTGTTTCGTGACCGTTGGCGTGAGTATCCCAATGCAAAAACGGTACGTATTCTGTAGTGACTTCAACAAACCTGGCTCCCGATTCGACCAGACGTTTGGCTAACAGGCAGCCTCTGCCGAAGCGTCCGGTATCGTAAATCTCCCGACTTTCTTTCGGTTCCAATGTGATATCGAAAGCCTCTTTATCTTTGGAACTGAGCAGGCGATAAGCGTTGTCGACAGAACGCAACAGCGATTCCTGCTGATAGTCGCTGATGTATTCGCGATGCGGATTTTGTTCGACCAGTTTTTTGAAGAGGTCGTTTCGTCGTGAAAATCGTTGACCGGTCATCCCTTTGGGTGGGCGGACAGATTCCGATGCGTTTTCAGGATAAGGTAAATTCATCGGGCCGAACTCGCTGCCGAAGAATCCCGATGTGGTGAATGCTTTGAGCTCCTCTTTCTCGCCAACACCTTCGAGCCGCTGACCGATATTGATAAACGGTGGCATGACCGAATTGCGTGGACCAAGAACTTTCGCCATCCAGGCACCCAGATGCGGACAGGCGACCGTTTGTGGCGGAACGTAACCGGTGTGCCAATGGTATTGATGGCGGGAGTGCAGAATGCTTCCCAGATCGGGCTGTACTGCGGAGCGAATTAACGTTGCCCGGTCCATCACTTTGGCAACATGCTTAAATCCACTGGAGATTTTGATGTGATCGACAACGGTATCAATTGCATCAAACGTGCTGAGCATTTCACCAACCGGCAAGCCGACGCGATACGGTGCATATCGTTTCGGATCGAACGTTTCGGGAGCTGCCATCCCGCCTGCCATCCATATTAAAATACAGGCATCCGCAGTGGGAGTTGGCTGCTTAACGGCTTCGTGACCTTGATCCTCTTTCGCAAAAATCTGAGTTGGCGTCCCTGCCAGCCACGCTGCAGCACCAGCCACGGAAAGTTCCTTGAGAAACTTTCTGCGTTCAGTTACTTCAAGCGTTTTTTTCTCTGCAGATAACTCGGCTGCACTTTTTTTTCGACGATTCATATCGCACCATTAACTTGACTGTTTTGCATAATAAATGAATAGGGGATCCTGCTGCTAGATTCTTGCTACAGAAGATTATACTGTCGATCAATTGAATATTGAAGCCTTAAATTGGACTTGGTAGTATTATTACGGCGAGGAAGATTTCCATTCTGCATGATTGTTTTTCGCCTTCAACATCGATTTGGTCGCGTAATCAACGTACAATGCAGGGGCTGTCGTGAAATGATAATGCTCGAAAGAGCTGAACAATAAAGGGGAAAACGTGATGCGGTCTCGATTTAAGGTGCTGGCAATTGGCTTGATGTTATTGGGAATTTGCCTGGGATCTACAAACGGTTTCGCCGAAGAACCGCGTGTTGGGCCAGATGCAAAGATGCTCAAACAGATGCGTCAGCGAGGTATCGAATACTTACGGACACACCAAAACAAGGACGGTAGCTGGAGTACCCCGAAGGTGCTTGGCTTTACCGCGTTGGCTGCAACCGCATTAATCGAAAATGGGATTTCGCCGGACGATCCGATTATTGTTCGAGCGATCAATTATCTTTTGCAGTTCAAACAGAAAAACGGCGGTATCTATCATCCCGAAACATTGCATCGCAATTACGAAACTTCCATCATTCTGATGGCGCTGGTGGAAGTGAATCGGGACGACAAATACAAAACAGAAATTGCCAACGCACAGAAGTTTCTGAAAGAACTTCAATGGGACGAAGGGGAAGGCTTATCCAAAGATGATCCCGGTTACGGCGGGGCAGGTTACGGCAAGCATTCCCGGCCTGATTTATCGAACACGCAATTCCTGCTCGAAGCGCTGTATAAGTCTGGACTGTCGGTCGATGATCCTGCGTTTCAGAAAGCGATTTCGTTTGTTTCGCGTTGTCAAAATCTCGATTCCAAATACAACAAAACAGTTTTTGCTTCTCGCGTGAACGATGGCGGATTCTACTACACTTCTGCTGCGGGAGGAAGTTCGCAGGCGGGAACAACGCCAGCAGGCGGGCTGCGTTCTTACGCCAGCATGACATACGCTGGCCTGAAAAGTTTTATTTATGCCGGGTTCTCGAAAGATGATCCACGCGTGGCAGCGGCGACTCAATGGATTAAAAAACATTACTCGCTGGAAGAAAATCCCGGACTCGGCGGTCAGGGACTCTTCTATTACTACCACGTTTTCGGAAAAACGTTGTCGGTCCTTGGAGTTGAAAAACTCGAAACAGCAGATGGGAAATTACACGACTGGAGAAAAGAGTTGGCGACAACTCTCCAGAAACAACAGCACGAAGATGGTAGCTGGACGAATCAGGCAGACCGCTGGTACGAAGGGGATCCCGCGCTGGTTACTTCTTACGCCTTGTTGGCACTTGCTTACTGCGATCCAATTGGTAGCCAGGAATAAAAAGGAATATTCAATATGACGCTCCCTTTGTTTTCTGACGAAGAAGTAGCTCGGTTTGAGCAAGATGGTTATCTGGTTGTTGAGGGATTACTCAACGAAGAAGAAATCGAATTGTTGCAGCAAACTTGCCGGGCGGATGATGCGCTGCGGCAAGCGGCAATGGATGTCAAGGATGCTGCGGGCAAGCGGACGAATCTCACTCTGTGGAATCATCCGGGCGACGACATTTACGGAATGATTGCCCGTAGCGAACGGGTTGTGCATCGCATGCAGCAACTTCTGGATGACGAAGTTTATCATTATCACACGAAGCTTTCTGCGAAAGAGCCGAAGGTAGGAGGTGCCTGGGAATGGCATCAGGATTATGGCTACTGGTACAACAATGGCTGTTTACTTCCGACGATGGCGAGTATGTTTTTAGCGATTGATGAAGCGACAGTCGAAAACGGATGCTTGCAGGTGCTTCGCGGTTCGCATCGCATGGGGCGCATCAATCACAATTTTGTTGGCGAGCAAACCGGGGCAGACCTGGAACGTGTTGAACTCGCGAAACAGCGTTTTGAATTAGAGTATTGCGAGATGGCGCCAGGGACCGGCCTGTTTTTTCACGGCAATTTATTGCACCGATCCGATGCCAACCTTAGCGACCAGCCTCGTTGGGGACTCATTCACTGCTTCAACACAAAAACCAACGATCCACTCATTGAACATCATCACCCCGGCTACACACCGCTTGAAGTCGTTCCCGATTCCGCTATTCTCGAAATTGGAAAAAAGCCCATCAGACAGGAGAAAGTTTTTCTCGTGCAAAACGAAGATGGCACCAGCCGGGCCGTTTCAGGTTGAGGGGATTTCGATAAATTCAAAAGGAGCACAGACATTCGGCGTCTGTCGAGTTTGAGCATCCCGTATTCAAGGCAGACAAGAATGCCTACTCTCCGTTCAAACTGCATTTTGAATGAATAGAACTTAAATCTTAAAGAACCACGAAAGAAACGAAAAACACGAAAAAAGAGAAAAATCGTTTAACGGCAAGCCGAAGGCGACTGCGTAAACGGCTCTGCTTGATTGAAAGATATCGAACTGCGAATAAACGTGAATTTTCGCGAATTAATTATCAGGCATAGTTTCTGTTCCATTTTTCTTCTTTCTTGGTCTCTTCGAGAACTATAATTTATGAATCAGGATAGCCCGACCACTTTTAGTGGTCGGGTGCCGCCAGGCACAAGATGAATGCGCCATGTGAGTTAGATTTAATTTGAGCTTCCAATAATTTTGGAGACCACATGGCGCATTCGTCTTGTTGCTACGCAACCCAACCGCTAAAAGCGGGTGGGCTACCCAATTATTTTAATAGATCCTGCCATTTTTTCGCCGTATTTCATTGAGT
>JAJRTM010000945.1 GCA_024278285.1 Planctomycetota bacterium | reverse complement strand
TTTCCAGCTTAAAAACGCAAAACGTGTGCCGGACTATCTATCCGGTGCGCTCTTTGCGGGAAAATCTCAAACAGGCAAATCAGTGAACTTATAGGTACATCTCATTGAGGTGCCGTTTCTACTGGTTAAAATGCCCCTTGCCACGTGATGGCTGCTTATCTTGACATAATCAAGCAATCTGGTGTATTGAGCATTGAATTCAGGATTCGCCTCGTGCAAAGTGGAGCTTACTGAAAGCCTCAAATGGAACTACTTTCACGACTTGGACCTTTGTAGTATGCAGAAATTACTCAGCCGATTTGCACGTGATGTAACCTTTGGTTACTACGCGGAAGAGCAGGATTCCCATGACGGGACATCACAGGTGATTACTATTTTTACCTTTTTCGTTGCCCAATGTTTCGTGGTCGGTCTCTCATTAAAGGGGAGTATTCCGGTTCAGGAAATCAGGGGGCGTGATGTGGTTGTCCAGAATTATCCGCAAGGAGAAAACGTGAATCGAACTCCCATTTATTTTTCAATGCTGATGAGCATTGCGTCGCTCGGATTTCTCTCCGGTCTTATTTCTCCCAGGGGGAAAAAGCGAATTTCACAGTACAACGCCGTAACGATCAATTATGTACGCTGGGCGGCAGTCTGGATTGCTTTTTTGGGCGGTTTTTTTGTCTATTCCGCTTCTGCCGGGAACCTACCGAAGCAGAAAGTGCGAATCACTGGCCATCAGGCTTCTCATTATAAATTCAAAGCGGATGACGAAGCTGGCCGGCTGGTCGTTTTCAATATCAAGGTGGTTGATCCGGGAAAATCTGAAAGCAGGGAACTTGATTTTTCTGTCACGCTTTCAAAGGGAATTCGCAAGCACTGGTTTATTACGGTGGTGGATGCTTTCCGTGGAACAAAGATTATTAATGACCGAAAGCAAAACAAGGCGGCGATGGATACTTACGATCCTGATGAGTTGATGAAAATGAAACGTGTCAACTTCTATTTGCAGGATGACGAAATGAAAAAAGGGAATTCCTACGCGATCGTGGTCTACATTCACCCCAGAATTATTGATGGATCTGTTGATCCAAATGCAGAAATCGCGGCTCTGGATGAGCTGCTTGAAAATCCTGAAGGGAATCCAGTATCAATCAGCCTGGCCCCTTGAGGAATTATTGTTGTGTTGAAATCGGTTTATGTTGCAGTATTCTGCCTGGTGGCGATTTGCGATATCGCGAGCGGTAGTGAAATCCGGGTCCGTCTTCTGGATGGAAAAACACCAATCAATGTTGATTCCGTTCAGCTATCTGTTGTTACGGCACAAGGGCGTGGCAGATACCACACGATGAAGCGAGTCGCTAATGGCAAGTACTTCCTGAACAGCTTAAACGTGAAGCCGGGAGATACTCTTCGCCTGAGGCTGCGAGCAGAAGATGGCTCGATACTGTTTAAGAAGCAGGGAAGCGTTGACCAGAAGCGGATTGATCAGGGTTTCGATATCAAGCTGACGAAAAAGGAAATTGAAGCACTGACGCTATCGACTCCCTCCCTTAGAATATTTCTTGAATACTCGATAGTGAATGGCGAGCGAGTCGGCACGGTTCGTGTGGTCCGTCTCACTAAGTACACAGCTTCGCCGGTTCCTGTTTCAAAATTTATCCCTCTGCCGAGTGAACCGTATTGCCACGAAGTATTCCACCTGCCTCCCTGCGGCTGCTTTGCACCTCCGGTCTGTTGTCCCTGGTAATTGAGAAAACAATTTTATCATTTTCTCAGAAACAGTCCCCGGATCTCTTGCAAGAATAACTCCTAGTGTTCTATGTTATTGCCGCTGGAGTTGTCCAGTCACCTCGTGAAAAGGGTGTCAAGAAAGTAACAATCTCCCAACGCTGCCAGCACTGTGCTGATGAGCCGGGACTGTTGCTTTCCCAATGATTAACAATTTTGGTTGAAACACAGTTCGGTCATTTTGCACAGGAGTTTTTTCGCAGAAGCCATTTCCCACACATTCTGGTTTTGCAGTTCTTGCTGCGCGTTGGTGGATAACCCGTCGCATCACGCGCAGCAAGACTGCTTCTGCAAATTCTTCCATCAGGGTTTCCCCGCGTGCCTATGACAGATGCTGTCACCTCCACCAATTATTTTGCACGGATTGGTTTTTCCCGATGGAAAAGGGTCTTGAAACAGCTTTTGTTTCTGGTCTGATTTTGATCAGTAAACGAAGATCAGGAGTGATCGAGCGAACCGCTCACAGGGAGGAGACTACGGAGAGATCGACCGAACAGGCGGTAGTGGTTGAGCGGTTCGCGCATCAGGAGGCATCTCATGTCTGCAGTCATCCAGCTTTCCCCTTCCATCAAACTTTATTCTCCCCAAGGCGATCCCCCGGAAAAACCATCATCCCCGCTCACGTTGCGGCAGCTATTCGAGGCTCACTTGGCGAAAGAAGTGGCGGGACGTGCTGTGAAAACTCAGCAGGATTACCAAACGATTCTATCCGACTGGGAGCGCCTGATGGGCGATCTTCCTGTCAACGAATTGAGTCGATCGACAATGCTCGAATTTCGCGAACTGCTGCAACTGGAAAAAGTGAAAGGAAAATTCCGCTCCCCAGCGACGATCAACAAAAAGTTTCGCGTGCTGGGGCGATTTGTTCGTCTCTGCTGGCCGCCCGATTCTCACAATCCGGGTGGGCTGAATCTGTGCGATTACTTTTTGCTTCCCTCTCGACTGCCCGAAGAAGAGACGCTTCCCCGGATATTCAGCTACGAGGAGATAAACAGCCTTTACCAGGCATGCGAAGGGCAATCGTGGCCTCGCCGGAATTTTAAGATGCTTGTTTTAACTCGTAAGAAGAACGAACAGATCGTCATCGACGGATCGATTGTAGTAACGATTGTCAATATTCGCGGCGACAAAGTCCGGATCGGGATTGAGGCCCCGAAGGACGTG
>JAJRTM010000944.1 GCA_024278285.1 Planctomycetota bacterium | reverse complement strand
TTGTTCACGGCTTTCAAAGGACGTGATGCAGAGTTGATCAAGAAAAAAGCAGCCTTGGCAAACGCAAACAAACCGTTGCCGGCTGACCCTAAACTACAGGAGTTTCAAAGGCAGGTTAAATTGGCAAAACTTCCTGTCAGCGACGATCCTGCACTGGTTCAATTACGCAAAGATGTCGAAATGAGTAATAAACTACAGGCCAATAAACGATTGACCGCCGCTCAGGATATTACCTGGGCGTTAATCAACAGCCCGGCGTTTTTGTTTAATCGATAATTAGTTACTACCTCAAATACAAACAGACTCACTTTTACATAACGGAGAATTAAATATGCTCACAATTAAAGGACAGGCTGGAAAAGATTTGTGCGATTCGCATCTTAGTGTCACTCGACGAGATATTTTGCGAGTCGGTGGTTCGGGGATGCTCGGCATGGGACTCGGTTCGCTGCTGCAATTACAGGCGGTTTCGGCTGCCAGTAAAGATGGGCAAGGCGGTCATGGATGGGGCAAAGCGAAATCAATCATCATGGTTTACCTGCAGGGGGGGCCGAGCCATCTCGATTTATGGGATCCCAAAGAGAACGTTTCCGATAAAGTGCGCAGTGCCTTTAAGCCAATCGATACCGTACTGCCCGGCACTAAAGTGACAGAAATCCTGCCGAACATCGCCAAGATTCTCGATAAAACAACGCTGATCAATTCGATGAGCTACACGCCGAACGGGTTGTTTAATCATACGGCTGCGATTTATCAGATGATGACCGGTTACACGACCGATAAAGTCTCGCCTTCCGGACAACTTGAACCGCCCAGCCCGAAAGATTTCCCGAACTTTGGTTCGAATATTATTCGGATGAAGCCGACACAAACGCCGATGCTTCCGTTTGTGATGCTTCCCCGCCCGCTTCAGGAAAGTAATGTGGTTGGCAAAGGAGGGACTGCCGGTTTTCTGGGAAAAGGATTCGATCCTTACACGCTTTACCCGGATGGCGACGACATGGACCAGACAAAAATGGATCGCATTAAAATTGACGATCTTAAATTGCGACCAGAAGTATATGCGTCTCGATTGGAACGCCGTGCAAAACTGAGAGATACAATCAATAGTTTGATGCCGGAAATCGATCAGGCTGTCGCAAAAACCAATTTGAATGAGTATTACGACCGCGCGTTGAATCTGATCGTTTCTGGACGCGCCCGCGATGCGTTTATGATCGAACGAGAATCGTCTGCGATTCGTGATCAATATGGTCGCAATACTTTTGGTCAAAGTTGCCTGCTCGCTCGCCGTTTAGTGGAAGCGGGAACCCGAGTCGTGGAAGTGATCTGGCCCAAAGTTGCCAATTCCGATAATCATTCCTGGGATCATCACACCGGCTTGACCGAACGGATGAAAAATCGTTCCGGGCCGATGCTCGATCAGGGGTTGTCCGGGTTGATCAACGATCTGGATGACCGCGGCATGCTGGATGAAACGCTTGTTGTGGCAGTGGGTGAATTTGGTCGATCCCCTCAAAAAGGAATCAGCACTTCGGGCAACGGCAACAGTGCAGATGGTCGCGACCACTGGCCTTACTGTTACACATCGCTTGTTGCAGGAGCAGGAATTAAACGGGGGGCTGTTTACGGAAAATCAGATAAGACGGCTTCGGCTCCCCTGGAAAATGCGGTGCATCCCGGCGAATTACTCGCTTCGATCTACCATTCGTTCGGCATTAACCCGGAAACGATTGTCTACAATCACATCAATCAACCACGCGAGTTGGTGAAAGCCAAAAAGATTAACGGGATTTTTGCATAAGCTCTCTCGAATAGAGCTGGGCTTCTCCTCGTTCCCAAGCTCCAGCTTGGGAACGGACGGCTGGGAAGGTTCTCCTTCTGGTGAGGTTTAATTGTTTTCGATGATTATCAGTACCGGCATGAAGCAGGAGCTTCTGCCCCTTGCGTTCCCAAGCAGGAGCTTGGGAACGAGGAAAAGAATCGAAGCTGTCATGACTTGGCATTCTACCTGAGACGTTTGATAAAGAGACGATTGTAGTTGTTTTGCCGATGCTGAGCCAACTTGTGATTGTGATTGTGAATGATGTCCAATTCTGATGAACAACGCGATCCGCTGGAAGTTCTTTTCAGCGAATTTCTTCAGCGAAAACGTGAAGGAGATCCGATCAGCATTGAGGAGTTTGCGATCGAGCATTCTGAGATGGCTGATGAAATACGTGATCTATTTCCAACATTGGCCTCACTGGAAAAAGCCCGCTCTTCACAAGGAACAAACGATCCCTTTCAGACAGGAGAAGATATCTCCGGCGGTTTGATGCTGGGAGAGTACCGCCTTCTTCGTGAAATTGGTGTCGGTGGCATGGGCATTGTTTATGAAGCGATGCAGGAAACGATGCAGCGGCGCGTGGCGGTAAAAGTGCTGCCTCAGGAATTTTCGCAACAGGAAGTTCGTCGAAATCGATTTATGCAGGAAGCCCGCACGGTTGCCAAACTTTCGTATCGGAATATTGTGCCGATTTTTGATTTTGGTGAATCCAACAATCGTTACTATTTTGCCATGCGATTGATACAGGGCGCAGGGCTTGACTGGATCATTCTGCGGATGAGC
>JAJRTM010000943.1 GCA_024278285.1 Planctomycetota bacterium | reverse complement strand
TACCCTACCGGGCTGAAAAAACTAACCTACGAATGCCGTAAGCAGCGAATCGCGATTACACCATTTCGGTAATCGGTTGCCCATTTTCCTGGACGATGAAGTGTGGCATTCCCTTGTGATCTTCGTAAGTGCTCAGCAGCGGGACGCCCATATGTTTGTAAATTGTCGCTGCAATATCTGCAGGAGTAACGGGGCGTTCGAGAATTTCGCCGCCATTTCTTGTACTGGAACCGATCACCTGACCGTGCCGGAATCCGCCGCCCGCCATGCACATCGACATCACGACCGGCCAATGATTTCTACCATCGGTGCTTTTTTGTGTCCCCATGTTGGGAGTTCGACCAAATTCTCCCATCGCGACCACCAACACATCATCAAGCAAGTTGCGTTCTTCCAAATCGCTGACCAAAGTAGTGAGGATATGATCGAACAACGGCAAGATCGGCTGAAGCCCGTTACTGATTCCACCATACACACCGCCGGGAATTCCATGATTATCCCACGTGCCAGAAGCCGTATGATAACTTAAATCGAGCGTAACAAACCCCACGCCAGATTCGACCAGACGTCTCGCCAATAATGTTTGCTGACTCCAGAGATGTTTCCCGTAACGTGAACGAGTTTTTTCCGGTTCGCGAGTAATATCAAAAGCGTGCTGGGCTTTCTTGCCAAGCACCATATCAAACGCCTGCTTCTGATAGGAATCGAACGCATTGAGCGAGCCGGTTAAATCGACCCCCATGCGGATACGATCCAAATCTTCATTCAATTTTTTGCGATCAAACATCCGTTGATGATTTAACCCCTTGGGAAGCTGAAACATATTCGCTCCCGAGAGTTTATTGAGTGGCTTTCCAACCAGATCGTACATGGGCAAAACGGCTGCTTTGTTGCCGTCGAAAGGATCGTACTGCTTTCCGAGATATCCGCCCCAGGCAACGTGTGTGGGATGTTTGTAGAAGGCGACATAATTGGGCATTTCAGTGGAACTGTTTTGCCTGTGCTTTGAAATAACCGAAGCAATCGCCGGGTACTTGTTTCCTTCCGTTCGGGTACGGGGTGTTGATTTACGATCGCCAGTTTGCATCACCTGATTCGGCTGATGGCTACTCATTTTCGGATCAACCGAGCGAATAATCGTGAAGCGATCCATCATCGCGGCTTGTTTCGGCAAATGCTCACAAATGGAAATGCCGGGAACCGCGGTATCAATCACCGAAAATGGTCCACGATTATTCAGTGGACGCTCCGGCTTCGGATCCCAGGTATCGATTTGACTTGGTCCCCCGGTCATCCAAAGCAGAATCACACTTTTTTGACGAAGCGGTTTCCCAGATTTTGTTGCCTCTGCCCGAGCCTGCATCAATCCGGGAACCGTCAACCCACCGATTCCCGCAAGCGACGCTTTTAGCATATTACGCCGACTGGCAACCGTAATCCCCTCCCGCTCCAACGGATGAAAATTGGCAAAGGCGTGTTTTTGATGATGAGAAGTCTGGCAGGACATCGAAAGCCCCTGATCATTAACAGGAAAATTGGAAGGATCGCGAAGCATCGGCAACTATAGATATAGTATAAAAATAGCGTTTCAGAACGGGAAATACAACGTCAATCTCAATTTGAATGGAAGACCGCCCCCAAAGAATGCTTGGCCTTTTCGAGATACCCGCCTATCCCTTAGAATAGGACGAGTCTCATTTCATCAAGTCGTAGGGTGTGTTGTAACGCACCAAATGGGGCATGCGTTTCAAAGGTGCGTCACGACGCACCCTACTGCTGTTCTCGCGCGAATTAAAAAATAAAAAACAGTACGGGAAGGGAATCCCTGATTGATGTATGATCCTGCTTCCAAGGATCTGATACGTAAACTAGAACAGTTCACCGCGGTGCGCGAGCGGGATCTGTCGGGGTGTGGTGCGTATGTACGTTTACTGAATCGTGATCTTCCGATGTTCGATTCGATTTGGCTCGATGCCCTTGTTCAACGCCGGCTGTTATCGCCCTTTCAGGCAGATTCAATTTCAGAAGGTCGCGAAGAATCACTCAAGGTGGGGGATTATCTGCTGATTGATCAGATGCAGAAAGATCAGGTTCATGTTCGCTATCTGGCTCAGCATTCTCAAACAAGAAAACGATTTCTGATTGACGAATACCGTCAACCAGCCCCCTGCTCTAGCGAAACACTCGCCGAGCTTTCAGAGATGCGGTTGCAACTTCAGCGAAACCGTCATGCGAGTGAGATTGCTCTGCCTGTCGATTACATCGCTAAAGAGAATTCACTATTTGTCGTCCATCCACATTTTCGCGGGCTGACTGCTGGCGAATTACTGATTCGCAGAGGACGGTTTCCAGAATCATTATTGAAAGTGATTACGAGGCAACTCCTCCAGCAGCTTACTCATCTGGAGCAAAGCGGCGTTGTCCATGGAGATTTGCGAATCAGCAATTTAATTCTCTCTCGGCGTGGGGCGTTGAAATTATTAAACGCAGCAGTGGTGCCAACGCTTTCGCCGCATTGGACGTTGAACGTGACACTACCGTTTGAAAGTTACGATGGGTTCGCTCCGGAAATGATCCGCGATGGACGCTGGACACATCAAGCCGATCTCTATTCGGCTGGCTGTATGATTTGGCAAATGGCGTGCGGTCGCTCCCCGGTTTATTCGGCTGATTCGCTGTTGAAAATTCGCAATCATGCTTCACGATCTATTCCAGATGTCCGCGAATTCGCACCGGATGTTGATCCTGAAACCGCTCAAATCATCTACCAACTCACACGCAATAATCTCAATGAACGGCCCAATTCTGCGACCGAAATTCTCATCGGTAAAAAACAGGAGCACTTTTCGGGAAGCCTCATCAAAAACTATGTGAAGGAATTTGAACAGCCAATTTCAAAACCTTCTCGCTTCTCCCCCCGTACAACAATCCTCGCTGCTGCCTTTTTACTGGCCATGCTTACCGCATGGGGAATGGGGGAACAGATTCCTCAATTAAAGATGAATCAATTATTATTAAGCATCACCGGCAAGCAAAGCGAAACAACTCAGCGGGAAGAGATTCCCGTGCCCAAAGAAGAATCTGAATGGGAGCAAGCGATACCGCTCCCCTCTCCTGATAAACAAGGGGTTCTGGAGTTGATCGCCGGGCGAGTTTATCAATCGCAAGATTTGGCAACCGTGGGGCCGCTGCAAATTGTCACACAAACTTCTGGAGGAGTCCAGAATGCAATTGTGATCATTGCGGACCAACCGTGGCGAGTTTCTGCAACGCATCTCTCAATGAAAAATATCACTGTAGAACATCGTGCGACAACTGCAGAAATCTCCTTCCCTCCTGCCCTGCTTGTTTGTCAGTCGTTAACCTTTGAAGCGGATCGATGTCTATTCAGAACTGACGCAAGGAACAAGCAAACAACGCGGGCGATCGCGTGGAAGCCGCTTTCTTCTTCGGAAGCAAACGCTGGTCGCCTCACCGTTTCTAACTGTCAGTTTTATTCGCCGGGGACAAGCATTATGCTGGGCGGTTCTTCTCGACGAATACATATCGAAAATTGTTTGAAAGCTGGTCCAGGAGATTTCCTTGAACTGTCACAAACTCTTTCTAATAGAAATTTCCCGGAAATTCAGTGCGAACATTTAACACTGCGACAAGCAAATTCCTTTGTAAGTCTTCATCTGGATAAACCGAACAGCCGACCGGTTGAATTAACGATTGATGCCACGAACTGCGTCTTCGATTTGGTAGCCTCGTCCACAGGTTTAATTACTCTCAACAGCACAGAAAATCCCGCCAAGCAAATTCGTAAAATCGATCTGCT
>JAJRTM010000942.1 GCA_024278285.1 Planctomycetota bacterium | reverse complement strand
GCCATTGCAATAGAAACGCCGGACACCACATCCGAAGAAACCCAGGAGCCGAAAAGCTCACCCTCCATGAATTCGTCCGACTTAGCAATGCCGTAAGTCATGGATAATTTCGTTTTCCATATAAAGGGACACCTCGGACACAACGTCCCCAACTTTCTTAGGATGTCGATGCCATAACCGCTGGAAATTGTGTCATCACCACCCCCACCGAGGATGATATCGCCCCCTGTTCCACCGCCGCCAGAAATCTGGTCGTCTCCATCCAGGCCGATCAGCAGATCATCGTCGGTGCTGCCGGTAATAACGTCATTGCCGCTGCCGCCAAGCATGAAGGCGCGTTGCGACCCGGCAGTGGCGTTCAAGGCCTGGTTGCCAGCCTGGATATACCAGTCAATGTAGTTTTGGAGTTGGGTGGTGATGTAAACACGCTCATCAGTCGGAAGTGTGTTCAGGAAATTCTCGAAATACATCGAATAGCCATCGACATCGTTAAGTGTTGCCGCCACATCGCTACGGTAGAAGCTGATGCCACCGGTTTCCGGGGTGAAGAGTTCCATGTTGTCATTGCTTATAGCTTCAGGGTTTTCGTAGTACATCTGCATGGCAAAGGCTATAAACGCCTGCTGAAGCTCACCTTGTCCTACATTTAAGCCAGCGATTCGTTGGAGATCAGCAGTGAAACGGTTGAGCATCAAGTTTTCATCGCCTGTGACAGTCGGATCAAGACCTTCTTGGTTGCGGATGAGGTGTTCGAGGAAGTTGGGTACAGGGTTCAAATTGTTTGGATCGTTGTAATAGAGGCTATCATCAAAAATCATCCCCAAGAGATTATGGAGGTAATAAGTCGCATCGCGGAAGTTGTCGTTTTGTAAAAAGGTGGTAAGCAAAGACTGTTTGTGAAGGTCAAAGCTTGAAATATCCGTTGGCCCAACATCTAAGGGATAATCTTGCATGCCAAGCGGCCTTATCACATCAGTCGTCCAGTTCGAGATTGCTTCGCCTTCAACAGTAATATTGCGCACGTTATCTGTATGTGATGAGTCAATGAATGTAGTGCTCGTGATAAAATCCGGTACCAATTCTGTCAGTTGTTCAATGGTATAGAAAGGTTGAATTGGTAGCGTATCTGGATCTGTAAGGCCCAATAGTTCTCCAAGCAGGAGGTCGCGCATAGAGGTGGTAGCAGATTGACTAAACGGTGCCTGGTCAAAGGTCACTGCTTCACCTTCATGAGATACGAGGACCATATCACTGAAAAAAATACTCACCAATGCAGCCAAACCACCACCCAAGCTATGGCCGGTGAAGGTAATTTGGGCACCCGGATTGTTATTTTTTACTTGCAGGAAATAATGGGCAGCATCGGTAAGCATGTCTGAGCCGAGTCCAGCTATCAAACCAGCATTCGCAGAATTGTCGACGGAGTACCAACTTGCCGTGCCAGCGTATGAGATGACTATTTCATTGCCGCGTTGGAAGGAGACAGCCTCAAACCCACTATGCTGTGCCTGGAAATCCTCATTACCAGGCACATGATAGAACTCCGTCCAGCCTTGCGGAATAGAGAAGTGGTTAATCTCCGCAACATTTGACTGGTATGCACGGCCTGCCATAAGAGCATATTCTCGATCTGTAACCATGGTCATTTCTCCTTACTAGAACTTGACAATTCAAGGTTTGAAAAGAATTCAATTATCATTATCAGCTTTTTCCCTGGGTGAAATTGGATTAGGAGCTTTAGAACTTTTATAACGAGGCGAACTATAATCAGGACAGCTCACTCCAACTGAGCCAGGTTTTAGTGGTTCGCGGAGAATCTGTCGGAGGTAGAGTTCAAGTCGCCGGTTTTGCTTCTTGATCTTAGCTACTGAATGTGTGGTTCCTGCTTGTTTCTCTGGCTTTGAGCGTCCCCCGACAACCACGTTGGCCTCCTTGAATTCTTTCGGAAACTCCATTATCGGAATTTGCCGCCAGTTTTTGCCGTCGTATATGAAAAAAATGTAGGGTGGATTGGGGCGCTCCCAATGATTGTAGGCTAAGCACCCCGCTGGCGAAGTGGCGATGTAGGGAATCCCATTCAAAAAATCGAGCGTTATCAGCATCAAGGATGATCCAGCAGGAGGCCGTCGAAAATCAACACTCCAGACAACTTCCTGTTTCGTCCCAGGTACATGAAAGCTCCATTTTTCCTCAAGAACTTTACGTTCTCGGCTGGAAAGCGTCGGGTAGCCACCAAGGGTCTGCGTCCGCTCCACAACAATCTTACTCCTATCATGCAACAGCACTTCTTCTTTCCAACTTGCCGAGTTGTCTGAGCCGCAGGCGCTTATGCTCATTCCAAGAATTAAAAATAGAATGAGCAAGCCCAGGATTCCTTTCATGTATTTCATGTTGCATGCCTCCCATAACAGGCTGCTTTAAAAGCAAAAAATGAAGTGAGAAAAAAGATCAAGCGAAGTGACAGAATACTCAATGAGAAATTTCAACCATTTCAACGCTTCTTAAGAATGATGGCTTCGTAAAAAGTATTTTTTCTTAACCTGTTGATTTTATAAGCTAAAGTCAGTATTGCCTATTGCCTTAAAACTTGCAGCATGTTACAATAAGCCTGTAAATTCAACAGGATAAGAGGCGTAATTGTG
>JAJRTM010000941.1 GCA_024278285.1 Planctomycetota bacterium | reverse complement strand
TGAAAAACAATTCCTCGGGTTGCTACGCAACTCAGACAACCCTGAACGGGATTGTCTGAGCTACCCGGTCTGACTAAAAAACTGATTCGCGAAAATTCACGTTTATTCGCGGTTCGACATCTTCCCAAAAAGCAAACCGGTCTACGCAGTCGCCTTCGGCTTGCCGTTAAACAATTTTTCTCTTCTTTCGTGGTTCAAATCTTTGTTTGGTTCCGGCTTATCCGGGTTAAAGAACTAAAGTGCAAACTCCATCTGGCGTCCATGAAAAAAAGCTGTCACAAGAATTCACTTGTGACAGCCTGAAAATTTCAAACCGATCATCCTTAACATTGATTGTCAGGATTATATTCGGGCTGTTGTAAAAACAGACGCCGACTTTTCAGAAATTAACGACGCTTGGCTGCTTCATCAACAGGATAATCGCAAGCGATATCGCATTGATTGTCATCGCAATCGTCTGTGGTATCTGCCCAGGCAGATCCACGCGTGTAAGCTGCAATTCCGCCGCCGCCGCCACCGCCGTACGTTTTGTTCTTTGAGAACCCTGTGTAGTAGTACGACTGATTGACATTACCAATTGCATCGGCAACATCATTCAATTCTGCAACAACAGCGTGCTGCACTTCGCTCAAACCAACAATCAGACCAATCACCAACAGAGTGGCAATCAGAACGAGTTCTGCTGAGACAACAAACCCAGCCTCATCATTCAATAATGCTTTCATCATCTAACGGTTTCCTTATTTTTTAAACATTTTTTATGCGGTGCGAAATGCACCAGAACATGATACGCAAGATTCAAAATTCTGTACTCTCCAAGCTATTGACGAACGTCGCTCTCTATGGAAAACAGAAAACCAAAATTCTTTCATGCGATAAGCCCGAAACATGCACCGATAACCACCCAATCAGTTACATTCAAACTTCTCGCGTAACCGGATGGTAGTATCTAATCAAGGGGATTAAAAGGTTTATTTTGAAAAAACGTCATAATGATCAGAACTCGTTTATTCGTTACTTCCAGCCAATAATACTAACAATACTCACTCATGTTCGTCCTTCCAGATCCCTCCATGGAGCCACCTCAATTATTTTCTTTCGACCTTTCTACTTGCATTGGCACGCAATAGGTCAGTAAGATACAAATGATCCTGTTATGTCTTTACCATTTCAATTATCTGGATGATTTCCTCTGGTTCTTTTGATTTGGTGAGAACTTAATGAAGCTTAACGGCGTTATATAGGGATTGGGGCATACTGGAACGCATTTGATACAGGCGACAGAGAAGATAATGGGCAAAAAAAAGAAAAAGAAGCAGGCGAATATTGACAGTTCTCAACTGGTGAAGGGAGGTGTTATTTGTACTGCTGTTGTTGGTGTCATCTATTTTTTCAACAGCTTGGGCGGCGGCGGAGCAGCTTCTCATTCGACTGTTTCCCTCGTTGCACCACGAAACCATGGGCAGAATGCTGGACAGGTGCAGGCGAAAGTTGCCCCCCCAGTGCAAAAAAACTTAGAGAAAAATTCAACTGCTTCATCTCCTGACGCGTCCCCCCTGCAGCCCGATAATGCAACGAGTATGGTTGAAGATGCGGCTCGCACGATGAATGCGAAATTTGCCGAGGGAAACGAGCCGAATACCTCAGCGGCTTCAGCTTCACAGATACCAGCCGAGATGCTTCAGGTCGAAATACCAGAAACTCCCCTGGAGTTACCAGACCTGCTCGAGCGTATCGATCCGTCCCTGGTCAAATTAACCTTCCTTCATTCAACCGGGAAAAGCGTGGGGGCCGGTTTTATTGTTTCTCAGTCGGGCCTGCTGATTACCAGTCTTCACTCGCTGGAAGGTATTCGTGGTGCCTATGCTGATTTTTTTGACGGGTCTTCTGCTGTCGTTGAGGGGTACCGATTAATTAGCCCTCAGTACAATATCGCAGTTTTGCAGATTGAACCACCCGAAAATGGACTGAAACTACTTCCTCTGACCGATCAACTTCCCCTGCAAGAGACTTCTGTTGTAGCCTTTGGCCCCTCTTCCCAGAATGCAACCGAGGGAAAAATCACTGGCATCCTCTCTCCCAATGAACTACGAAGTGTAATGCGTCTCCCATTCATCGGGAGTTGGGTCGAAACATCGATTCCTGTGTTGCCCACCTTTAGTGGCGGACCTGTTGTCAACAAGTTTGGTCAGGTTGTCGCGGTGAATATGATTCAACTGACAAACGCAGAGGGGCAAAACCTGGCACTGGCAGCCAAAGATGTCCTGCAGTTGATCAACGCTTCCCGAAATCAGGAAGTTGTGAAATTAACACCCAATACGTTTGCGGGATTTAATTCCGAACTGAAAAAGAAAATGGCAAAAGATATCACGGGAACAGAGCGAGGAACCGAACTTCTTGCTGCGATCAAACAAGTTGGAGTTTCTCAAGATTACCAAAGTGGTTTTGACTCCTCGGGGATGATAAAGGAGATTGTCAACAAAAATTTAGAGCGTTCGATTTCGAAATCTGATCTCGAATTACTTATTGACGAACCTGGCGAAAATCTCCCGACATTACTGGTGACTCTCAATGCCGAATCTCAACGTATCAGGGCAAAGGATTCGCTGAAGGTTTCTGTTCAGGCAAAATTAGTAGCGATTGATCCCATGGAAAATTCAGGTAACAAGTTTGTCATCCTCTGGAAGGGAAAAAAGAGCGATATCGGAACCGTTCTCCCAGATGCAATTTCTCCAGAATTAACGTCTAGAATTCTTGGCCCCAAATTAAAAAGTTATTTCGACAAATTTCGAACGGCTCAATCAAAAGCAAAACGCATGGCCCAAAAAAACAAATAATTGCATTTCAAATTTGAACCCACCGTAGATTTCAATATGCCACAATAGCAATATTCTCTATAAACTACGAAATTCAGTTGTCCACGAGACTGGCTAAATTTGATGGAGCAGGTCGAGCAGGTTTGCATCTCCGAAGAATTCGTTCATTGCAGATTCTGTTTCACCCACTGGCGAGGTTGGGGTTGGTTTGTCTTGTTCTGTTTCGGTGGAGTGGTTTTTGTTTGTTGACTGGTTATCAGAAGAGTTGTCAGCAAGATAGACAAGTGATGGACCTATTTGATTGAGGCTATTGGTGGGAGCTGAAACAGGGTTTATTGGTTGAGTTGCTTCAGAAGCTACAGGCGGGCTGTTAACTTCCACCGTCATTGCGAC
>JAJRTM010000940.1 GCA_024278285.1 Planctomycetota bacterium | reverse complement strand
CCTGCAACGCCTGGTCGAATTGCGAAAACAACACCAAAAGAACATCACGCTCAGCGGGGATGGGAGTTGTTTGAAGTACAACTTCGGTACACAATCCCAATGTTCCTTCCGATCCCGCAAACAAGCGAGGAAAGTCGATCAAGCCATTTCGCAGAACTCCCCGCAACATATAACCCGCAGAATTGCGAAGCAGCAGAGGTTGATATTTTTCGATAAGATCCCGATTTTCTCTCAGCAAGGCGGCCAGCCTGCGAAGAATAACACGAACTCTGGCGTAATCATCGTGCTCTTCTTCCTCGGTGGAATGCGCATGAGTTGCTGTGCCTGCGACGATAGGTTCCTGCTGCAACCAATGGGCCGTGCCATCAGAAAAGACAACCTGTAAAGACTGAATATGATCGCGAATTGAACCGACCCGAATCGCATGAGAGCCAGCTGCATCAACACCGATCATACCGCCGATTGTGGTGATGGCAGAGTTGGAAGGATCAGGAGCAAAATACCGCCCGGTCATCGCAAGAGCCGCGTTCAGATCATCGAGCACGACTCCAGGTTGAACGAGAACCGAGTTGGAACGGATCTCCAGAATTTTATTCATGTGGCGGGAAAAATCGACCACAATTCCCTCGCCTAAACATCCTCCTGCCAGTCCAGTTCCCGCCCCTCGCGCGATGATTGGAATTTGATGGTCAGCTCCATAACGAACCACTTTTTTTACGTCTTCAGTTCCACGAGGAAAAACCACAGCCAGCGGCTGAATTTGATGCAGGCTGGCATCGGTGGCATACAGCGCACGCGTACCAGAATCACAACGTACTTCCCCTTCCAGAAGCCCCAGTAAATCTTCCTGGATCTGGTCACACAAATTCGTATTCTGCTGAACAGAAGTATTTGACACGGGCTTTATATTACTAACGATTAATTTCTTTGCGTCTTGCGAAAATTTCTAACAAGATTCAATGATGGTATCGGCTATCAGAAAGAACCAGCCATGATGGGCTTTATGTCTCATTTTGATGGGAATCGAGATTCTTCAAACAAGCGACTGCAATGCGAAGTTGCTCGTAAGAAAGTTGTTCTTCCATCGCTTCGTATAATGGTTTTAGCCGATCGGAATCAATCGAAAAGGCTGCGCTCGTGATTTTTTGAAACATTTCCTCATCGAGCCACGGTTCAGGGGAGGTAATCCGATGATGCAAAATATATTCTTCCAGATACGCACTGGTTGTCGAAAGCGCGCGGCCCATCGACTCTGCGACCTGCTCAATACTCATGCCTTGTTCAAAAAGTTTAGCCGCTTGCCTTCCCGAATTGGAAAGCAGGGGCGGTCCTTCTTCCTGCTGATGCTCCTTATTGTGAGCACTCTCTTCCAGTTGGGCAACAACTTCATCTTGGTTGTGAAATTTGGCGATCTGTATCATAAAACGCTGCCCGTACTGCTGCGATTTATGTTGCCCGACACCATGAACCTCTAGAAACTCTGCCTCTGTTGATGGTCTTTTCTTCGCCAGGTCGATCAGCGTGACATCTCCGAAAACAACAAAAGGAGGGACGTTTTTCTCCGCTGCAATTTCTCTGCGTAACAATCGCAACTCTTCGAACAACAGATTTTCTTTTTCGTCAAGCTGTTCCAATTTGGGACGAGAAGCCTTGCTGGACGATGTCCCCGAAGACCTTCCAGATCTGGTCGGTTTGGAGGGTTCAAGAAGTGTGGGCGTAAATTCTGCTTTGAAGACTTTTCTTCCAGCCGCGGTCAATTTCAATGTGTTGTATTCGCCTTCACGTTCCAGACAACCTTGCCCGACAAGTTGTTCGATCCAGTCTCGCACACTTTTTTTCGTATGTTCGCTCAGTAACCCATAAGTAGAAAGCTGGTCGTGACCATTATCTAGTAGACGTTGATCTTTCGAGCCAAGCAATACGTTGGCAACGTAATCGCCTCCAAACCTTTCTTCGACACGGTAAACACAGGAGAGAATTTTCTGCGAAATGACCAACGCCCCGCTTGTCTGCTTTAATTCTCCCAGACAGGAATCGCAGGCATGGCAATTATCTAAAGAATAACTTTGCCCAAAATGTTCAACCAAAGCCCGATGCCTGCACGTGACAGAGCTGCAATATCGGTTAATAAGCGACAGTTGTTCGTCTGCAATTCTTGCTGCATCGCCTTGCAAATCGGACAGAATCTTTTTCCAGGTGATAAAGTCATTTCCCCCGTAAAACAGGCAGCACTCCGCGGGTAATCCATCTCGCCCGGCTCGCCCGGTTTCTTGCTGATAGTTCTCCAGCGATTTGGTGACCGAAGCGTGAATCACAAACCGAACATTCGATTTATCGATGCCCATCCCGAAGGCGACGGTCGCGACAACGATATCTGCCTGCTCGTTCAGGAAATTATTTTGAGACCGTTCCCGTTCTTCGTGATCCATCCCCGCGTGATAAGCAACCGCTTTGTAGCCACTGCTTTGCAAATCGGCTGTGACATTTTCAACCTGCTTGCGTGTCGTGCAGTAAACAATGCCCGCTTCCCCCGCGTGGCGGTCAATCACTGCGCGAACCTGCCTGGGGAAGTTGTCTCTTCTACTAATCCGATAAGTTAAATTGGGGCGATCAAAATTGCCTACTAAAATTTCAGGCGACTTTAACTTCAGTTGGACTGCAATATCGTCACGAACCTGCTCGGTCGCGGTCGCGGTGTAAGCGTGCATATCGAGATCGGGGAATCTCTCTCGGAGTTGTCCAAGAATCCGATACTCCGGACGAAAATTATGTCCCCAGCTACTAATACAGTGCGCTTCATCAACGGCCAGAAACGAAAGCTTCTGGTCACTTAGAAAGTTGAGCATTTTATCGGTACAAAGCCTTTCCGGGGCGATGTACAGGATTTTAATGATCCCATCTCGAATCTGATTCGCTATTTGCCAGCGTTCATCGGATGAAAGCGAACTGTTGACCGCAGCCGCGTTGATGCCACATTCGGTTAAGGCATCTACCTGATCTTTCATGAGCGCAATCAACGGCGAAACAATAATAGCCAACCCGTCCCGCAATAACGCAGGCACCTGATAGCAAAGCGATTTCCCTCCCCCGGTTGGCAGTACCACAACAGAATCCTGCTTGTTGATTACCGACTGCATCGCTTCAAGTTGCAACGGGCGGAACGAATCGTATCCCCAATATTTCTGAAGTTGGGTCAGAATTTGTTCTTTGCTGATATCTGTTTCCGAATCAGCATTTTCAACAGCGCAATCGACCGGATCAACCATTAATTGCTCGGTTGAAGCAGCCTCTGTTTCTGTGGAATGATTTGCAGAGGGGTCAAATTCAGTTTCATCAGCCATTGTCATTGTTTCTGCAAAGTCTTTCTGCTACCAAATACCTGATTCGATATGGATGATCAGTTCGATTGACCATCATACCGGACCGAAGCAAGAAAGACCATCACCCGTTGCCAGAAAACCAGCCGGTTCACCGCAGGCAAGACATTCCGAACATTTCTCTTATCGCTACGCCGCCCAACTTAATAAATTAATGGGGAGAGCTGCGCTGTCAGATAGAAAGAGTATTCGGAGGGTGGCTTCTATGAAAGCCTTTTGTTTGTCAAGTTAGAATTACATTTTTTTCTTCTTTTCTTATCAGAACTGGTTTTCGAGACGAGGGGGCCCATTCTTCTATGCGAGCATTTGGTTGTTGCCATAGCCCAGTAGGGTTG
>JAJRTM010000939.1 GCA_024278285.1 Planctomycetota bacterium | reverse complement strand
CGCCTGGAACCAAGAGTCCTCAAACGACGAAAACACGGCTACCCACTGATGAATAAGCCAAGAAAAGTATTAAAGAACAATCTACGCAACAACAACACTTGAAAGAACTTATGATACGACAGTACCATTCCGTGCTTGCACCCATCTTCGCGTGCCCAGTTGCGTTCAATGAAAAATAGAGAGTGAATTTGTTATTATCCTGCCATTGATTCACTGGCATGAGACTGACACGGCGTTAGATTTTAAAAAATGGAAACCATATTTGATGGGTGCAAGCACGCCATCCTACTTTTTCTAACGCCTACTACCTAACGCCTACTCTTCTGTTTGGTTCCGGCTATGCCGGATTAGGATTGCTCGAACAATTACTGTTGCGTTTTATGAACTCAACAGTAAACAGAATCAGCGGCAAGGCGTTAGCCGCGGTTCTTACGTGTTCTCTGTGGTGGATCATGTATCGTTTCCGATGAACGGCGGCTCTCCTGCTTGATGAATTATTTGCGGTAGCCCGGAAAAGGGGGGGCGAATTTCTGGTGCCGCTCAATCGCTTCTTGCTCTTCGATCAATTCCATTTTCATCTGTCGGTGAGGAAGGTATACGGTTTCGTATGCCAGCCAGGCCAGCCATTTGTCATTTTTCCGGGTACGCATCTTCTCGAGTTGCTTGCGTCCTTTTTCGTGGCACATCAACAGAGAATTCCCCCAAAGACGCCAACCGTAAGCAGCATCGCAGCGTTTACATCCATCTCCGTATTTCTTAAATCCATCAACAAGACAATTTATAATTTCATCGCGGTCTACTGCTGTCGCGGGAATATAAAAATAGCCAAGACTCCATGCTGCACGAAGTTGGACTAAAACAGAGAGATCTGTTGTGGCTAGACTTATCAGTGTTGCCAACAGCTTTTTTCGATACTCGGGGCTCATCTTTTGTCTGTGGCCAACAAGTCCTGTCAGAGCGTGGCGACGGATTCTCTCATCTTCTTTATTATCAACAACAGATGAGAAAAGTGTGGGAAAGACTTCTTCTGTAAAATCGCCTGATCCGAGATTGGATAGAGCGCGCACGCTTACTTCACGTACTGCATCGTTGCTGTCCTTCGCTCCTTCAGTCAGTAATGTTAGTGCCTGTTCCTGCATCGCTGAGAGGGCTTCAACGGCAGCCAGTTTCATCTGAAAATATCCATCTTTTTTCAGTGCTTCAAAAATTCGCAGAACCGATTCCTTCCGGTGAATGGTTGCCAATGCAGCAGTGGCAGCAATGCGTACGCTCGATTCGTTGTCAAACATTCCGGCTTCAATCGATGCAATTTGCGACTTCGCCTGCATTGATGCCAAAACAGATATCGCTCGTCTTCTTACCAGAACGTGGCTATCTTTTGCCAGTTTTGCTACCTGCTTTGAAGATGTTTTGATCTTCCCGGACTCCATATCGGCTAAAGCCTGTAATCGAACTTTCCAGTCGGAACTGCTCCAGGCGTGTTCATCTATTTGCTGATGTGTGAAGCGTTCAATGCCGTTGCGTGTCCAGGTAATAACTGCAACTGGAGTCACACCCGATTTAATAAACGGCTTCCATCCATTCTCAAAGGGGTTGATGGCCCGAACGGTTAGTTTTACGCCATATTGATCACATTCTTTTTGAAGTAGCTTCAGAGTTTCGTGCTGATTCTTAGTCGGTGCAAGCTGGACCCAAAGTTCATCAACAATTTTTTCGCGAACCCATCGCCTCCAGTCCATTTTTATTTTGCCACTTCCTGCGACCGTTTGCCTCCACCACGGTTGCGCATAATTAGGATTTTTGGCATCGATAATAACAGACAGCTTCTTGCCGTACTTGGAAAGTTCATCCTTTAGCTCGCGCAGAAAACGTGTCGTAAACATTCCGCGACAGGCATACCAATGCTGTTTCTGAGCTTGTGTGAGTTGATCTCTTTTTAGATCCACATGGGGGTATTTCCGATTAAATTCCTCGACAATTGGCTGATTGAAGCCGAATTCGTCTTCGTACAGAATTCCGCAATTTTCAACATAGGTATAAAAGCAGATGCCATCATAATTGTAATGCTTCAGATTTTTAACATAGCGGTCAATAATCAGTTTTCTCGCTTCTGGATAGCAAAACGAAACAGGCCCGGGGCATCGGCGCTCTCCCCAGCGATCTACAGGGCACCACTGAGGATGTTCTCTGCGAAGTTCGTCTTCAAACGGATATGGACCAATCACTCCGATATCGGGTTGCACACCGAACTCGAATAACCCCGTATAAAGAAAGGCTTCCATCTTGTGTTTGTGTGCCGCGGAGACGGCAGCTTCGTTTATTTTCAGATCCTGATAAAGATGGTGTTTCCAAAGTGTCCAATCGTAGGGCAACAACTTTTCTTGTCCAATACGAAAATGCTCGTCCCACATCATGGTCTGACCACCTCGCCAATAAAGGCGAGAAATGGAATAAGTTTCAGCCATCCATTCCAGCATAGCGTTAATCGTTGCAGGACTATCTACCGGTTCGATCTGCCGTCTCCACAAATGATCTCCAGTTCCACAAAAAACCTGTAGCGGAATATCCTGTGAAGCATTCTGCTGTGAAACGATAAGTTTATTTTCACTTCCAAGCAGAAGCGAAGAGGAACTTGATCCAGTAAATAGAACACCTGCTGTCCCTAATATCAGATCACGTCGTGAAACACGATTATTTGAAACGTAACGCATTTACCAACTTTCACTTTGATGAAATGCTGACGTG